>CAZORY010000213.1:0-1591 GCA_964582435.1 uncultured Campylobacterales bacterium | reverse complement strand
GTCCCAACCGATCGGATGCAAGACGTTGTAACCCTTTTTGCGCCAATATCTTGCCAGGGCGTCGCCGATGGCGTAGTTGCGCACGTGGCCCATGTGGATACGGCCACTGGGATAGGGGAACATGCTTAGAATATATTTTTTGGGCTTTTCGTACGTTTCGTCCGGCTCGAACGCCGCCGTCTCGTCCCAATGGGCTTGCCACTTCTTCTCGATTTCGGAAGGGTTGTATTTCATCGGATCTACTCTCATTCGGTGGGATGGAAAATGGATAGAGCCCGCTAGCTCCATCCATTGACCGACCCGAAGCGATCCGCAGCCCAAAGCCGCGGAATCTTTTAGACGGTGCCTTGCTCGTACATCGCCCGCATTTTGGCCTTCTCTTCTTCTCTTTTTCTCTTTTCGGCCAATTTCTTGCGGTAGTTTTCGACGCTAAAGCCCATGAACATCAGCAGAGGCGACGCGATGAAGATGGAGCTATAGGTTCCAACGATGATACCCACCAACAGCGTGAAGCTGAAGCCGTGGATGATTTCGCCACCCATCAAGAAAAGGGTCAATACCACGAAGAAAGTCGTCAGCGACGTCAGCGTCGTACGCGAAAGCGTCCGGGTCACCGACTCGTCGATGACGTCGGCTAGTTTGGCACTTCGTACCGTCGTCAAACCTTCACGAATCCGGTCGAAGACGATGATCGTATCGTTGAGCGAATAGCCCAAAATCGTCAAAAGAGCGGCCAGAATGTCGAGATTGACCTCCACGTTGAACAAAACGATCGCCCCCATCGCGATGGAGATGTCGTGAACGAGGGCCAATACCGAGGCCACCGCGAAACGCCATTCGAAACGGAAGCTGACGTAAAGCAAGATACCGGCGATCGCCAATACCAGGGCCATCAACCCTTTCTCCCGCAATTCGCTACCTACTTTGGGGCCGACCATATCGACGCGACGCACTTCGAATTTGCCGGTCCCCTCGAGTAGTTTCCTCGCTTCGTCACCGATATCGGTACCCAACTTTTTGGAGCTGGTGCGCACTTTGATGACGATTTCGTCGTCGCTACCGAAGTAGGTGACGCTCGCCCCTTCGAAAGTTTTGGAGTGCTTGATCGCTTCACGCACCTTATCCAGCGGCGCTTTGCCCTCGTATTTGACCTGTACCAGCGTCCCGCCGGCGAAGTCGATCCCGTAGTTGAAGCCTTTGAAGGCGATCAACGCCCACGACGCCAAAACGGCGACGACGGAGATCGCGAAAAAGATTTTGGCCTTCGCCATCAGGGGGATCGGTTTTTTGTATTTGAAAAGTTCCATCAGGCTCTCCCCCCTTCGATTTTGATACCGAACCACTTGTTAAGACGCGATTTGTCGATACGATGTTCGACCATTTGCCAGATGCCGTGGGTTCCTAGAATCGCCGTCAGCATCGAAGCGAGAATCCCGATACTCATCGTGATCGCGAATCCTTTGATCGGCCCCGTTCCGTAGGCATAGAGCACCACCGCCGCGATCAACGTCGTGATGTTGGCGTCCAAAATGGCGCTGAAGGCGTTGGCGTAGCCCTGTTCGATCGCTTTGGCCACGCTTTTGCCTTCATA
>CAZORY010000212.1:0-1617 GCA_964582435.1 uncultured Campylobacterales bacterium | reverse complement strand
CTCTTCGGTGAAAAGATCTTTGCTCTTCTCACCCAAAGTTCCGTAAACTTCGTCGGTACTGATATGATGAAAACGGCACCCCTCGTACTCTTTTTTGTAGACGAAAGGTTTCGCCATCCATTGTTTGTACGCGACGTCGATCAGTGTGAAAGTGCCGTGGACGTTGGTCTCGACGAAGATGCCGGGATTGGCGATGGAGTTGTCCACATGGCTTTCGGCGGCGAAATGGATGACGCCCCGAATATCGAACGATGCGAAGAGGTATTCGACCAATTCTCGGTTGCGGATATCGCCTTTGACGAAACGGTACCGAGGATGGCCCTCCACTTCGCGGAGGTTTCCGAGGTCGCCGGCATAGGTGAGAAGATCGAGATTGACGATGCGGTAGTCTGGATGTGCATCCAGAAAGTAGGGAATGAAATTGCTGCCGATGAAGCCGGCTCCCCCGGTGACGAGAATCGTTGTCATAGTTTGCCTGCCATTTCGAGCATATATTGACCATACTCCGTTTTTTTGTAGGGTTCGGCCAGGGCGGCGAGTTGGTCGTCGTCGATCCAGCCTTTGTAGTGGGCGATCTCCTCTATACAGGCGACTTTGTACCCTTGCCGGTGCTCGATCGTACGGATGAACTGGCTCGCTTCGGCCATACTCTCGTGCGTGCCGGTATCGAGCCAAGCGAACCCTCGCCGCAGGAGCTTCACCGTCAACTTGCCACGCTTTAGATACTCTTGGTTGATCGAAGTGATCTCCAGCTCGCCGCGCTCGGAAGGTTCGACGTTTTTGGCGATTTCGACGACGTCGTTGTCGTAGAAATAGAGGCCAGTGACGGCGAAGTTGCTTTTGGGGGCTTTGGGCTTCTCTTCGATGGATAGGACGTTGAGATTCTCATCGAACGCCACGACGCCGAAACGCTCCGGATCTTTGACCTGGTAGCCGAAAATCGTGGCACCCTCTTTTCGATTGGCGGCTTCTTCGACCAGCGGGGTGAGACCGGGACCGTAAAAGATATTGTCGCCCAGGATCAGGCAGACGCCGTCGTCATCGATGAAATCCTCGCCGATGATGAAGGCTTCCGCCAGGCCGTTGGGATGGTCTTGGACGGCATATTCGAATCGCATCCCCAACTGACTGCCATCTTTGAGCAAAGCTTCGAAACGGGGTAGATCGTCGGGAGTGGAGATGATCAGCACCTCTTTGATGCCTGCCAGCATGACGACGGAGAGAGGGTAATAGATCATGGGTTTGTCGTAGATAGGCAACAGTTGCTTGCTGATGACTTGGGTCGTCGGATAGAGTCTCGTGCCGCTGCCTCCGGCCAGTACGATCGCTTTCATGTGGTTCGGCTCTTTTGGTGTTGTTTCGTGAAATGATAAAATGATTTTACCGTTTCGAAACTTTCTTGATGGTTAGAGAAGAGGGATTATACGAAGTTTACAATGGTTAATATACAATGCACTTTATCGATAGAGATATTGAACGATTATATGGATAGCCAGAGTGGTTCGGCCGGGTGGGCCGTGTTCTTCTGCTCTACGATGTATCGTTGCCAAACCTGTTGTGAAGCAGGGACGGAAAGCCATGGGTCTTTCGGACCGGAAGATAGCCGGGTTGCCTCTT
>CAZORY010000211.1:0-1647 GCA_964582435.1 uncultured Campylobacterales bacterium | reverse complement strand
CCTGATTCGTAATCAGGAGGTCGCGGGTTCGAGTCCCGCCATCAGCTCCACAAAATTACGCAATTCTGTGTACCTTCTACTGAACAATCTGCCTCAACGATTCGAAACTGTCCACTACTTCGTATTTAACGCGATCGGAAGTGATTTTGGAAAAGAACTTCCTGGCACATTCGATCTTGATCTCTTCGATTTTTCGAAGCTCCATTGACGACATCGAGCCTTTGGTTTCTGCGACGAAATAGATGTGCCTGACCGAGCCCTCTTCGAAGGCGATCGCCCAGTCGGGGTTGTATTCGCCTACCGGTGTGGGGATAAAAAAGCTTTTGGGGAGTTTTGCGTAAACGACGATCTCTTTGGCCGTATCGAGATCTTCGGCGAATTTCCTTTCAATCTTCGAGTCGGTCGCGACATAGTCGTAGACGTGCTTTTTAACCTCCAGAAGTTTCTTGCCGTCATATTGGTTGACGGTAAAAATATCTTCAATCGCATGACGCTGCTGCAATCCGTCGTAACTGAGGTGCTCGACGACCGTGATGGCTTTGGCTTCGTTGATGAGTCGGGAGGCATTGCGGATGAACTCTTCGGGATTCATTTTATAGAGGTTGAATGTCCGGTCGCTGATCTTGTGAAATATCGCACCGATGGTTTTTCGTGTGAGTTTCGTGTCGGCGGCGATCTTTCCTATGAGGTCGTATGGTACGCTTGAGTGGATCGATCGCTCTTGACGGTGTTGCTCTCTTTGACTTCGAACGCCTCTCCATCTTTGATGGCTTCGTCGGTGATATCCTCTGCCATCTCCCCCTGCACGATCTGATATTCCAGCTTTTTGACGCGAAGCTCCTGATTCAGTGTGTTGGCGGCATGGTCGATCAGTTCGTTTGAGTCGAAATGGACGGTATAGATCGCCTTTTGATTGATCTGCTCCCAAAGAGCCAAAAACTCTTTTTTGTGCAGGTTGTCGTTGAGCGGATTGCTTTTCTGGGTGTATTCGTTGTCGACACTCGGCAGCATCACATCGCTGTAGACACTACCGACCAGCATCCATATCTGCGGTTCGATCGGCTTAAGCTCTTCGGGAAGCGGGGCAAGCGTCTCCTCCTCTTTGGCTTGGTGATATTTCTCCGTGATCTTGCCGTCGAGATCGACATAGTCGTTTTGGATCAGATAGCGCTCGATCAGCTTCGCCTGCCGCTCCTCGACGGTAATCTTGTTGCCCTCTTCATCTTCGATAACCTTTCCGGCGAAGTATTTGGCGTCGGCGACTTTCGGTCGGTCGGACAAGGTTTGGGCGATCTCTTTTTGCAACCCTGCGACGAAATCTTTGTAGCTTTCATTGGCAACGACGGTCAAGACGTTGATATCGTGCACCGTCAGCGGGTCATCCATCCGCTCTCCCTTTTGGTTGACGCAGATACGCATCCCACGTCCAACCTCTTGGCGTCTGGCAATAGTGTTGTCGCTGTGCTTGAGAGTGCAGATGACGAAGATATTGGGGTTGTCCCACCCCTCTCTGAGTGCAGAGTGGGAGAAGATGAAACGGGTAGGCTCGGCAAACGAGAGCAGGCGTTGCTTGTCTTTGAGGATTAGGTCGTAGGCATCGACATCATCGGTCAGTCCTGCTTCATCTCCTCGTTTTTTCACTTTCGG
>CAZORY010000210.1:0-1677 GCA_964582435.1 uncultured Campylobacterales bacterium | reverse complement strand
TCATGTTTTTGAGATCCTTCTCGATACTCAAGGCGATCAGACCGACCAACGTGATGAAGGTCGACAGAACGACGATGAACAAAGAGATACCGTCCACACCAAGGTAGTAGTTGATACCGAAACTTGGGATCAATGGCAGCACTTCGACGAATTGAAAACCAGGATAGTGCCCATCGAAACTGAACCAAAGCCACAGCGAGAGCAGGAATTCGATCGTCGCCACCGAGAGGCCATACGCCCGGATCGACTCTTTCGAGACGACGAAACCGAGCAATCCGGCTACCAACGGAAAGAAAATCAATACTGATAGAATGTGATCCATACCTACTCCTTAACGCACGGGGCTGTAAAAGATGGCTGCCAACAGAAGAATGAGCAGACCCACTCCCATCCAGCGCAGCATGTTGCTCAGATTACCGCTCTGAACGACGCGTGATACCATACCCGACTTGTAGATCGTCGTGGCGATAAAATCGACGGTGGCATCGACGATTTTGAGATCCAAATCTTTCCAGGCGATTTTGCTGACCTCCGCATACGGCTTACAAATCAGCTCGTCGTATAGCTTGGGAATGTAATATTGATTGAACAGAAGTTTGTAGATGAACGTCTCTTCCCACTTCTTGCTGAATCCGCCCCGATTGTATTTGTAAACGGCGAACGCGATACCGCCTAACGCGATGCCTTGCGTCACGAAAACCAAAAACCAGAAAGTTCCTGCCGATACGTGATACTCTTCGATCGGCAGGACACGACCGACCAGATGGATGAAGTCGTGCTCGAAGAATCCGGCGATAACGGCAAGAACGGCCAACGGTGCCATCGCCCAGAGCATGAATCTGTATGCTTCATGAGGGTGGAAACCGAAAATTTTGTAACGCTCTTCACCGAAAAAGACCAACATGATCAAGCGGAAGCTGTAAAAGGCGGTCAGTCCCGCCGTCAACCAAAGGATGGCCCAAAGAATATAATGATCGGTCGCGAACGCCGCTTCGAGAATCTTGTCTTTGGAGAAAAAGCCGGCCAGAGGATAGATACCCGCCAATGCCACGGAAGCGATCGTCATCAAAATCATCGTCCATCGCATCTTTTTGGCCAGGCCACCCATTTTGAAGATATCCAGCTCGTCGTCCATCGCATGCATAACGTTACCGGCGCCCAAAAAGAGTAGCGCTTTGAAGAATGCGTGAGTCATCAAATGGAAAAGTGCGACCCAGTAGGCACCCAACCCTGCCGCGACGAACATATAACCCAACTGTGAAAGGGTGGAGTAGGCGATGATGCGTTTGAGGTCCCGGTTGACCAACGCCATCGAAGCGGCGAACATCGCGACGAAAGCACCGAGGCTCGCGATGAAGAGACTGACGTCGGGCACTTCACTATAGAGTGGATTGGCACGCACGACCAGATAGACACCGGCCGTAACCATCGTCGCGGCGTGAATCAAGGCCGATACGGGCGTCGGGCCTTCCATCGCGTCGGCAAGCCACGTATGCAGCGGAAACTGTGCCGATTTACCCATCGCACCGATGAAAAGAAATGCGGTGGTCATCATCAAAATCGTCGGATCCATACCGTCGACTTGGGCGAAAACTTCATCGTATTGCAAAGTTCCGAAGTTCCAATAGACCAAGAAAATGCCGATCAGCATGCCCAGGTCCGCGATACGGTTCATGA
>CAZORY010000209.1:0-1721 GCA_964582435.1 uncultured Campylobacterales bacterium | reverse complement strand
CCCTATTTCACCAAAGTGGAAGAGATCGAGGCCAAACATCCCAAAGGAATCGTCTTGAGTGGGGGGCCGGCGTCGGTCTACGACGAAGATGCCTACGAAGTGGATCGTCGGATCTACGATCTTGGCGTGCCGATCTTGGGTATTTGCTATGGAATGCAGCGTATCGCCGTCGATTTCGGAGGGTCGGTCGTGCGCTCGAATCACCACGAGTACGGGAAAGCGGAACTTCATTTCCATGAAGAGCACGGGCACGCCTCCCCGCTATTTGAAGGGTGCCACGATGGAACGGTCGTATGGATGAGCCACTCCGATCGGGTGGAGAGGTTGCCCGAAGGGTTCAAACCGATCGCCTATTCCGACAACTCTCCCTATGCCGCCATCGCCGACGAAACCCGAAAAATCTACGCGCTGCAGTTCCATCCCGAGGTGCACCACTCCGAGGAAGGGCACATCATGCTGCGCAATTTCGCCCGTAAGATCTGCGGTGTCGACGAAAAGTGGGATATGGGCCATTTCCTCAAAGAGCAGATCGCTAAAATCCGAGCCCAGGTCGGTGAAGCGAAAGTTCTCTGTGCGCTGAGCGGCGGGGTCGACTCTTCCGTGGTGGCGGCACTGCTGTATGAAGCGATCGGCGATCAACTGATTCCCGTTTTCGTTGACAACGGTCTGTTGAGAAAAGGGGAGCGAGAACAGGTCGAACAGGTCTTCAAAGTACACCTCAAAGTGCCTTTGATCACGGTCGACGCCTCCGAACACTTTCTCGTCAAACTAGCCGGCGTGACCGATCCGGAGCAAAAGCGTAAAATCATCGGCCACACCTTCATCGAAGTTTTCGAAGAGGAAGCGAAAAAGCACGATGGTATCAAATTTTTGGCCCAGGGGACTCTCTACCCCGACGTCATCGAATCGGTCTCCGTCAAAGGACCTAGCCAAACGATCAAATCCCACCATAACGTAGGCGGACTTCCCGATTGGATGGATTTCGAGTTGATCGAACCTCTCAGAGAACTTTTCAAGGATGAGGTGCGTAAGCTCGGATTGGAGTTGGGGCTGCCCGAGTCGCTGGTCTATCGCCACCCTTTCCCCGGGCCGGGGTTGGCGATCCGTATCATGGGAGAAGTCAACATTTACGACCTCGACCTGCTTCGAGAGGCGGACGTGATCTTGCTCGAAGAGTTGAAAGCCAGCGGTTACTATCGCAAAGTCTGGCAAGCCTTCGCCGTGCTGCTCAACGTCAAAAGCGTCGGTGTCATGGGGGACAATCGTACGTACGACAATACGGTCTGTGTCCGTGTCGTCGAAGCGGTCGACGGTATGACCGCCACCTTCGCCCATCTTCCCCATGACCTGTTGGAGCGTATCAGCCGCCGTATCATCAACGAAGTGGATGGCATCAATCGCGTCGTCTACGATATCAGCTCCAAGCCCCCCGCCACGATCGAGTGGGAGTGAGCCGAGGGCTAGACATTGAAAAACGAGCATTGAAACGTGGCAGGGGAACTCTATCTCTTGTCGCCGACGCCTTACGAGGGGACGAGACATCTTCCGATGATTCGATTTTCCATCCTTCCGGAAAGGATCGATTTTTCGCGATACGACGGCGTGATCTTCACTTCGAAACAGGGGGTCAAAGCGCTGGATGAAATCAGTGGGGGGAGATGGCGCACGTTACCTGCCGCGGCCATTGGAGAACAGACGGCCAAAGAGATCGAAAAACGGGG
>CAZORY010000208.1:0-1821 GCA_964582435.1 uncultured Campylobacterales bacterium | reverse complement strand
GAAGACGGCTCCTTGTATATGATCCCCTATTACGCCGAAAGTCTCGATCCCATGCTTGTAGAAAAGATCGTCTCCCAACAAAAAGAGGAGATCGCGCGCCGAATCCGCACCCTTAGAAACGGCCGTCCTCTCACGCCCGTCGCCGGCAGGACGGTCATTCTCGTCGATGACGGCATCGCCATGGGCTCCACGATGCGCGCCGCCGTGGCCTATTGCCGCCGTCACGATGCGGGTAGGATTGTCGTCGCCGCACCGGTGGCTGGCATGGAAACGGTCCAGGCTTTTGAAAAGATCGTGGATGACGTGGTCGTCCTTTCGATCCCCAAGTGGTTCAGAGCCGTGGCGGATGCTTATGAAAACTGGTACGATGTGGACGACGCGGAAGTGTTGCAGATCATGCGAAAGTGGGAAAAGTGGCGTGCGTCACGCCACGCGCGGCTTTGACAGCTCGCTCAAAATCTGTATGTGTCGATATGTTCGACGATCATGTTGACGACTTCGTTCATCGTCTTTTGCAAATAGGCTTTCACCGCGGACTCGCCGCTCAGTGGTGGCACCCATTTTTTTTGCGTCAAACCGATCTTTTTGATGATGCGCTCGGATTTGCCTTGACGCATGAAGAGAGTGACATAGACCGAAGCGGTCAAGTTTTCTCCCGTCAGTTTGTCGCGATCCAAAACCCCTTCGATGCGGTCGATACGTAGATAGACCCGCGCGATTTTGGGATGGTGGGTGCTTTGGGGCGTGATGCGACATCCTTCGTTGCGCATCGCTTTCTCCAACGCCTCTTTGAACCAGTGTGTGAGGTTTTGAGTCGTCCGTATTTTGGTAACCACTTTCCCCTTTTGGAGGATGTCGCCGATTCGGGTTTTATCGGGACGGTGGTCGGCGATGCCCGATACGTAGATGACGCCGCATTTTTTGAATGGTGCCGGAGGCGGTGTATAGGGATCCAAGACGACGGTGGCGACCTGTTTCGTCGCACAGCCTGTAAGAACGATCGTCAACGACGCGAGCATTGGCAAGCAATATTTCAAAATCATTTGCATCCCTTTTTCCTGTTTGAAAATTACCGTAATTTTACCCCACCTTTCTTAATCGGCCGACGGCAATTGATCGTAGTTTACAGTACAATGCCGCTATGAAAAGGGATGTACGTATAGGCATATGTCCAGAATGTGGCGGTTCGGTCGTGGCAAGGGATGGCTTTTACGGTTGTAGCGGCTATCAAGAGGGGTGCCGTTTTACGGTAAGCGTCCATGCGCTCGCCGCGATCGGACATCCGGTTCTATCCACCAAACAGATGCGAAAACTCCTCAAGGGACCGGTTCAGATGATTTTTAAAATGGCCAACGGTACCGAACGTCTTTTTTACGTATCGCTCGAAAGAGTCGATGGCCGTTGGCGGCCTATCGTCGATTTCGATCAGGGCGCCCATGCTCCTGTGGCGGGTGCTTGTCCTCTCTGTGGTGCCGACGTGATCGAATATCCGCTCAGTTTCGGGTGTACCAGATGGGAAGAAGGGTGTGAATTCGCCATTTTCAAAAATGCCGTTAAGCGTTTCGGCGGTAAAATGCTGGGCATATCGGAGATAAAGAGTCTATTGAAAGATGGGCACATCGAGGTGACGATCAAAGGGTTCGACAAACGGCCCAAACGAGCGATTCTCTACCTCGACGAAACCTACGGATGTACAATCGACTTCGATAGCCAGGAGGAATAACGATGAAGATTCTGGATGAAAGAAGGCGCCAAACGATCGATCGAGCGATCGAACAAGCACAAGAGAGCGACAAGGCCGACACGGCGAAGGCTTTGAAA
>CAZORY010000207.1:0-1844 GCA_964582435.1 uncultured Campylobacterales bacterium | reverse complement strand
TGAAATCTTGCGCCTGTTCGCGAGAACCGAAAGGGATCAATGCCACGCCGTGAGGCCCCCGGAGATCACCGCCCACCACATACCACGCTTTTTTCGCCCATATCGGCTTGCGGGTCTCGAAGTCTCGCACGACGAGCCGTTTGACGTGCTTGGCGAAATTTTTGGAATAACCCCATCGCTCGGGATGATAGAGAAAACGGAGCATCTCCTTGACGCCGTCGAAAGCGAGATGACGTAGATGGCCGTTCTCTTCGTAATAGATCGTCGCGATCCATCGGGGATGTTTGTAGATCGCGGTCCGACAAATCGGACAGCGATCCACTTTCCACCCGTCCATACTCGGCACCGCAGGAGACGCCGCAGACAATGCGATCGCACCTATCGCTGCATACACGACTACGTTGAGAACAGGTATCGTCATGGCGTGTCGAGGAATTTGATCAAACCGTACTTTTTCGACAACACCTCTTTGAAATCCATGATTTTACTCCCGCCGAAACGCTTGACGAAAAGCTCCGCTTTGGTGCGAGTAGCCAGCGGTATCAAATCGTCCCCGTGAGGTCCCACGACACGACTGCCGAAGACGTACCAAGCATGCTTCGCATCGACCGTCGTTGCATCCAAATAGTCCCGTACGACCATCTTTTGGATCTGGGAAGGGTCTTTGACCCCGTACTCGGGGAAATGCCAGGGTTTGTAATAAAAATGCAACATCGATTTGACGCAGCAAAAACGGATCTTTTTGCCGCTTTTGAGTATCACATCGGCTTCGAACTTGGGATATTTGTCGATCTTCAGCCCGTAGATCGGATCGGTTGCGTTGGGTTTGTCCCCCCATACCGAATCGGCGGCGAAAGAGAAGCCAAACAGCAGTATCAAAAGCAGTGCGATACGTATCATCCGTCCCTCCTTAGAGTAGATCGCGTTTTTTGAACGCCACGAATCCTAACCAGGCAAAAAGCGCTCCCAACACCACCGGATAGAGCACGGCATAGAGCATCAAGAAGCCGTGCCCCAAAGAGTCGAGCAGATAGTAGGCCACGGGTCCAATAACCGTCAACTCCGGATCGAAAAGGGCGATGGCGCCGATTCTGAAAGCCTCCAACGGATTAGCCATCGCGATCGTGATGATCAACTCGTCGCTCATGCGATTTTGCATCATCAGACCGATTAGCGCCACATCCAAAAAGGCCAGCAGCACGACCCAAATGGCGAAACTCACACCCAGTGCCACATCGTGGGATTTGACCAGCGTGGAGATGAAAAAGGCGATACCCAAAAAGACGCTACAGATCGAAAAAATCAGTGCAGAATAGAGCGTCACCATCGCCCACGGCATCTCTCCGCCTCCTTTGAAAAGCCCCCACGCCACACCGACGAAAAGCGCGACGATCACCGGGAAAAAGACGGTGGCGAAGCGCCCCAAAAGCTTCCCCCAGTAGTAGTCGCCCAAAGAGATGGGGAAACTGAGCATATATTCCAAAACATTGCTCTCCCGATCGGCCGCGATCGATTTGACGGTCGTCACAAGGATGAAGATGGGCAAAATCACGATCGTCACTTCGATGAAAACCAGTAACAATCGGCTCAATCCCGTGAATCCCATCACCACCGAATCGGTGATCCCGCTGATGAAAAATAGTCCCATCAAACCTCCGAAAACGAAGGCGTAGACATAGAACCATTTGGCCCGCAGGCTCTCCTTGACATCCAGATAGGCGACGAGTCCCAAGTTTTTCATCGGTGACGACCCATTCTCATCCGTTTCATCGCTTCTATCTTTTTGACGACTTCATCGAAACTCAATGGATGGGCACCGGCATCCTCTCTCTTTTCGTACGCAC
>CAZORY010000206.1:0-1927 GCA_964582435.1 uncultured Campylobacterales bacterium | reverse complement strand
GGTCGCTTTACCACCGCAGAAGTGGCGTTCCAAAACCACTCGGCTGGAGTTGATACGTTCCAAAATATCGTTGTAAGCGCTCATTTTGGGACCTCTAACGACGACGATCCCCAGGGCATGCATCAAATTGTAATACTCCCTTTCGTTGTTGATCGCCACCACTTTGTGAATCCCATGCTCTTTGCCTTCTAGACATTTGATGATATTGTATTCGTCGTTGTTCGTGGCAGCGATCATCATATCCGCATAAGCCAACCCCTCCTCTTCGAAAAGTTCGGAGGTCCCGTATTTGCAACTGATCGTCATCGCTTCACCGCCCAAAGACTCGTCTGCCGCTTCACAACGGGTCGTATCCTTCTCGACTAGTTTCACTTCGATCCCTTCGTCGATCAGACGACGGGCGATCGCGACACCGAGATCACCGGCTCCGAAAATCACACAGGTTTTGATCTGCGTAGGTGCTTGATGTTCGAAACGGCCACAAAGCCTACGGATGGAAGCCTCGTCACCGAAGAGATAGATCAGGTCGCCTCTTTCCACGATCACGTCGCCGTTTGGGACGAAAAAGTTTTTCCCCCGTTCGATCCCCACGACCGCCATTCTCTCCTCGTCGATCCGGCCCTCGCGTACCTCTTCTTCGATCTTGACGGAGATAAGTTTCATATCGGTATGCTGAAACGTTTTGACATTGTTGGCTTTCGGGTAGTCCAGTAGCGTCGCGACGGTATTGGAAGTCAACTGAAGAGGAAAAACCGCGTCGTCGACCCCCAAACGGCTTCGAATGGTCGGTGTATCGAAAAAAGTGTTGCGCAAGCGGATGATTTTTCGATGCGCCGTCACCTGATCGTCGACGATAAGAGTCGAGATCAGATTGGCTTCGTCCATATCGGTTACGGCAATGAAAAGATCCGCTTCCTTCTCGATCAATTTACGGTAGGTTTGTGGGTCTTCGATATCGCCGTGGACCGGCAGAATGTCCAAACTCTCCTGCAAACGCTGAAGCGCATCGGCATTCCGGTCGATGACCGTGACATTGTGACCTATGGAGAGTGTCCGGGCTAGATTGAAACCGACTCGACCCGCACCGGCGATGATGATATCCATCTACGAATCCTTCTCTTGTCGAATGGAAGAGGTTTTTCGCCTCTTCTGCTCTTTGAGTTGCTCCCGCCGCCAATGGAGACGCTCACGAATGTTTTTGAACTGTTTGATCTTTTTGTTGCCGAGATCGACTTCGGCCTTTTCGATCACTTCACCAACCTTCACTTCCAACATCTCCGACTTCTTCATCGCCAAGATTTGAGACGGAAAGACACTTCGATGACCCGTGATCAAAAAGCTGATGACGGCACTGAGCGCCGCATAATGGGCGATTTCCAACCCAAAGAGCTCCACCGCCATGATCGTCGCGGCGATCGGTGCATTGGTCGCACCGGCAAGGACACTGACGAATCCAAGTGCAGCGAAAAGAGCGATATGATCCCCTCCGATCAATGTCCCGAACGCGTGGCCGCTGGTAGCGCCGATATAGAAAATCGGCGTGATGATGCCCCCGCTACCGCCGACGCCCAACGTAATGGAAGTGAAGAGGGTTTTGAGTACGAAGGCGTACCATGGCAAATCCTTGGAAAAATAGGGGTCTGGATTGAGCGTGTCTTTGATCGTTTCAAGACCCAGGCCGAGATATCGATCACCGAAAATCAGCGTCAACCCCACCAATGCCAAACCACCCAAAAAAGGGATCAAAAAAGGGTGGAGTGGAATCTTTTTGATCAATTTTTCGCTCCAAGTCACTGCCGTGACGACGACATCGGAAACGAAGCCGAAAAAGAGTCCCGCTGCGATCACCTGTAGGATCAGTGGAATATCCAAGGCGACGTTTTGGTAGAAACGGATATCGAAGTAGGTGTACTGAATCCCTAGAAAT
>CAZORY010000205.1:0-2003 GCA_964582435.1 uncultured Campylobacterales bacterium | reverse complement strand
CGTTGAGGTCGAACATCGTCAGACGGCCGGAGCGGCTGATGGAGTAGGCATAGCGAGGCATCCGTTTGTTAGTGACGGTGACGTGAACCGCGAAGCCCGCTTTGTGGCGAGAGAGAACTTTGCCTGTCGTGCCGTCGATGAAATCGACGAGAGACGCATCACGCTCGGTCGCGAAAACGATATCTTTGACATCTTTGACATCGGTCGGTTTGGGATATTTTTTATAGAGTGCATCCCGATCGGCCAATTTTTTCCATGTTTTTTTGACATCATCGAGTGTCAATTTGAGTTCGACGGTGTTTTTCCAGTTCATCAACCATTCGACCATGCCAGACGCGTCGTCTCGGCTGAACATATGTTTCCAGGCCGGCATCGCCGTACCGGCTCGCCCCTCGAGGATCGTATCGACCAACATCTGCTTGTTTTTCTTCTTAAGTGCTTTGGGCCGAAGATCCGCACCGACACCCCCTTGGTGGATCGGTCCGTGACAACCCTGACACTCTTTTTCGTAAACCTTGGCGAAGTCCATTTTGGATGTACCCGCATAAAGCGAGCCAGTCACCATCGAAACGGCTGCCGCCATGCTCAGAAGTTTGGCAATCTTCATATTCTCTCCTTTGTGAAAATAAGGTCTCCTCCCCTACTCGGAGTGCGGCTAGAAAAACCGCACGCCTTCTTACCAATCACCCTGGGGTTCGTTGGCACCCTCTTCCAATTTCTTCTTCTCTTGAAAATAGATGAAGAACATTGGAAGGATCAAAACCGTATGCAGAAAAATCGTCAGCGTCAACGGTCCCTGGTTCAACCAGGCGAAAAAGTTGCCGCAAGCAACATCGTGACATGCTGTCCACATAGTTTACTCCTTTTATTCTTAAATTAAATTTTTATCATAAGCGGAAGTGAACACTCCCGCTTTTTTCATCAAGCCGCCGCAGCGACTCCCTGCTCTTCTCTTGCCGATTCGACGGCACCGATCGTCACCAAATCCCATGCCAGGTAGATGAATCCGACGAAGGTGACGATACCCATGACAAGCCGCCATCCTTGCGCCTGAACGTACCAAGGTAGATTTTGGGCGATGAAGTAGGCATCCCAGCCGCCACCGAGATCGGCCCGCTCGACGAGTACTTGCTCGTATCCCATGATCGTCAAAGCGACCGTCATTCCGAGCACACCGAATGTAATCAGCACAAGCGCCATCTTACTCTTGAAGGTCATCGTCATCTTCTTGATACCGTACGCACCTTGTACGCCAAGATACATCATACCGATCAGTATCGTCGCATAGGCACCGAAAAAGGCGAGGTGACCATGGGCCGCGGTAAATTGGGTGCCATGGGTATAGATGTTGACCTGCGGCAACGTATGGAAAAAGCCCCAGATACCGGCGCCTAGGAAGTTACCGAAGGCGTTGAGTGCGATCCATGCCATTGCCGGCGTATTGCTCACGGCATGTGCGCCGCCCTTGCCTTCGACATGGCCTTGCTCTTTACCCCAGTCGTAGACGACGTGAACGAACATCGCGACCAGCGGAACAGGCTCGAGAGAACTGAAGAGCGCACCGATCTCCCACCAATACTCGGGCGTACCGATCCAGAAGTAGTGGTGACCGAGCCCTAAGATACCGGATCCAAAAAGCATCAACACTTCGATCCAAAGCCACATTTCGACGATTTCACGTTTGGCGCCTAGGATTTTCACCAGACCATACGCCGCCAACGCACCGACGAAGACTTCCCACGTCGCTTCGACCCACAGGTGGATGACCCACCACCACCAGTATTGATCCATCGAAATGTTGTCGGTAAAGAACATACCGCATAGATACAGACCCGCCAAGGCGAAGAGGTCCGCGACCATGACGGTCATGATCCCTGTTCTGCGCCCTTTCATATAGGTCGCGAAAACGTTCCAATAGAAGATCAAAACCACGACGACGATACCGATGTCGGCCCATCGCGGCGCTTCGAGATATTCACGCCCCTCGTTGATGAACCAGATCG
>CAZORY010000204.1:0-2069 GCA_964582435.1 uncultured Campylobacterales bacterium | reverse complement strand
TGTCGGCCGTACCGACTGGCACCGTCGATTTGTCTACGACTACCATCGGATGGTTCATGTACCGTCCGATCTCTTCGGCCACTTGCAAGACGTATCGCAAATCCGCGCTGCCATCCTCACCTTGAGGGGTGCCGACGGCGATGAAGATCATATCCGTCTTTTCGAGTGCCTCTTCGATATGGGTGGTGAAGTGGAGCGTCCCTTTGGCGTAATTCTCTTTGACCATCGGCTCCAAGCCCGGCTCGTAGATGGGAATGACGCCCTTTTTGAGATTTTCTATCTTCTTCACGTCGACATCCACACAGATCACTTCGTTACCCATTTCGGCGAAACATGTCCCCGTCACAAGCCCCACGTAGCCCGTTCCCACCATCGAAATCTTCATCTACTCGTACCCTTCGAAATGTTTGAGATAGTATATCCGATACTCTCTGACAAAGTCTTTATATAAGGGGACGCGGATCGTCCCCACCTTTTGCCAACCTTCGAAATGACGTGCGATGTCACCGATGGATCGGCGACTGGTCACGAAAAGGAAATCCTCGCCCACATGTTTTCGCATGTCGGTCGTCATTTCATAATGGTTGCGCCAAAGATACCCTTTTTCGCCACATCGAGGACACCAAATCACGGCGTCGAAAGGATGAGGATGCACGTAGTAAAGCATCTCCGCCATCAATTTCCGATCGTCGAAGAGCAGTTTGGCGTTGGGATACTTGCGAGCGATTTGGCTCAACCTTTCGCCGACCTGGCGCCAGCCAAGCACTCTTTTGTAGGGATCTTTGCGCGTAAGTTCCACATTCGCCAGATGGGCCAAATCGTGCAAGTGATAGAAGAGGAAGCCCAAAAGAAGATTGACGCCGATGGCGGCGTACACCCAAATCTTTTTCCCATCCCGCCAGAGCCATGCCACCGTCAGAACCGTCGCGGCGACATACATGGGTGCCGACCAGTTGGCGAAGGCTCGTGAGAGGATGCTGATCGTCAGAATCAAAACGAACATCGGCACGACGAACCACCAAAGCAGTTTGAACGGCTCGTTTCGAAAAACCTTCCCTATCCGAGGTAAAATCGCCAGCAACCAACCGAAGAGGATAGGTCCGAATACACCGAACTGCGATCCCAAAAACGCCAACATCTTATTGAGATGGAAGTGCAATCCCGTCAAATGAGCGTTGTCGTGACTGACATGATGAAAACTGATGAAGCGATGGTGCGCGTTCCACCAGAGGTTGGGTGCGTAAACCAGTGCCGCCACTATCATCGCCGTATAGAGTTTCGGATTTTTCAAATGGCGGCGATGGGTAGGAGAGGTCAGAAGGTATGCAAGGGCCGAAACGACGAAAATGATCATCGTATATTTACTGAGCAGTCCACCGCCTCCGGCGACGCCGGCGAGAAGCCATTGATACCAACGATCCTCTTTGAGGGCTTTGACGAAAAAGAGTAGAGCGAGGGACCAAAAGAAAAGAAAGGGAACGTCCGTCGAAATGATCAGCGAAGAGAGCCAGACGGCCGGGAGGGTGATGAAGGCCACACCGCTCCAAAAAGCGATGGCACGATCGTCGAAGAGTTTTTTGGCCAGCCAGTAGATGTTGAGGGTCGTAAAAAGGTAGACGACGAGGGACATGATCTTTATACCGACGAAGTCGTCGCCGAAAACGGTCGTCCCGATCGTGATCAGCCATGCGACCATCGGTGGCTTGGAGTAGTAGCCCCAGTCGAAGTGTTGCGCCCATCCCCAATAGTAGGCCTCGTCCGCATATAGATCGATTTGGTGGGAAGCGACGAATAGCATCACTAGACGATAGAGCGTCACGACGAGGATGACGATGATGAAATTTTTAAAAGAATAGCGATCCTGCATAGAGAGCCTTGACGCCGAAATTTGCCCGCCATTGTACCAAAACTTGAAAAAAAACTGAAATTAAGATAAAATAAAATCTTTCCGTAACGGCCCTGTAATTTATCTTGCTTACACTCGCTATGAAAATCTTATGACGAAAGGAGGAAAGAATGGTGCATGAAACACACGACCTGAATGCCAGAATGATCAAAATCGTCGGCAC
>CAZORY010000203.1:0-2194 GCA_964582435.1 uncultured Campylobacterales bacterium | reverse complement strand
CATCTTCGACGATTATGGCCACCATCCTACCGAAATCGCGGCGACGATGCGCGCTCTTAGGCGTTATGCCGATTTGCGAGGCATGACCAAGATCCACGCCATTTGGCAACCCCACAAATATAGCCGAACGATGGACAATCTCCAAGGATTCGTCGAGTGCTTCGAGGATGCCGACGATTTGGTGATCTTGCCGATTTGGTCGGCCGGCGAAGTGGAGATGCCGATCGATCTCAAAGGGGCTTTCGGCGGCTACGACTTGACGATGGCCGACCGGATCAAACGTGACGGGGCGTCGGTGCAAGCCCTCGATCGTCGAGGCGGGGTCCTCAAAACCCTCCAGAACGATCTGATCGTCGCTTTCGGCGCGGGGGACATCACCTATCAAATTCGGGGGTTGAAATAGCCGTCGATGGAGAGGATTGACTTCGCGATCGATCGAGGCGGTACCTTTACCGATGTGGTGGCCCGTATAGGCGATCGCACGATCGTCAAAAAAGTGCTCAGTCGCTCCCAAGGGTACGAGGAGTCGTGTAGCCATGCGATTTTGTCGATTCTTCAAACGTTAGGTTTGGCTGAAGAGGCGATCGGTTCGATTCGTATGGGAACGACGATCGCGACCAACGCCTTGCTGGAGCGCCAAGGTGAACCCGTGGCGCTGGTGGTTACCGAAGGGTTCGGCGATCTACTGCGCATCGGCGATCAGAGCCGGCCCGGTATTTTCGCCCTACATATCCAAAAGACCGATCCGCTCTATGTGGAGGTGCTCGAAGCGAAAGAGCGTCTGATCGTCACCCAAGAGGGCGTGAAAATCGAAAAACCGCTGGACGAAGAGGATCTACGGAGCAAACTGCGTCGCCTCGGTGTGCGCCATCTCGCCGTCTGTTTGGCCCATAGCTGGGCCGATGCGACCCATGAGAGGCGCATCCAAAAGATCGCCGAAGAGATGGGGTTTTCGGTTGTCTGTAGTGTGGACGTTTCACCTTTGCCCCACTATCTGCATCGCGCCCAAACCTCTTTGGTCGACGCTTATCTGACGCCCAAGCTTCGAGCCTATTTGCAGCGGTTCAAGTGTCCTTTTAGGGGCGATGTCGTTTCGAAAACCCGTTTGATGCAAAGCGATGCGACGTTGTGCCATATGGAAGATTTCCGAGGTTCTAGAGCTCTGTTGAGCGGTCCCGCCGGTGGCGTGACGGCTCTTGGCGCCTTTTATGAGGGTGTCCCGCTGATAGGTTTCGATATGGGTGGTACCAGCACCGATGTCTGCCGCTACGACGGTGACGTCACCTTGCGAAGCGAAAGCGAGACGGCCGGTGTGGCGGTTCGGGTGCCTCAGGTCGATCTGCATACGGTTGCTAGCGGTGGGGGAAGCCGCCTCTTTTATCGTGATGGACTCTTGATCGTGGGTCCTGAAAGCAGCGGGGCCGACCCGGGGCCTCTTTGCTACGGTAAAGGGGGCTTTTTGAGCGTCAGTGACGCCAATCTCGTGACCGGACGATTGGCGGTGGATCGGATGCCCCGAATCTTCGGCCCACAAGGGGACGCTCCGGTCGATCGGGAGGCGGCAAGAGCGGGCTTGGCACCGATCGCGCAGCGGATGGGGCGGTCGATCGAAGCGGTCGCCGAGGATTTTCTGGCGGTGGCCGACGAGACGATGGCGACGGCGATCAAGGAGGTGACGACCAAAAAAGGGTTCGATCCAGGTGATCATATCCTGTGTGCATTCGGCGGCGCGGGAGGACAGCATGCCGTCGGTGTCGCCAAGCGGTTGGGGATCGCCAAAGTGATCGTCCCTCCTTTTAGTGGCCTGTTGTCGGCTTTCGGGATGACCCTTGCAAAAGAGAGTCGAAGCAAAGAAGCGCCGGTGCAAAAAGAGCTGTCGACTTTCGACGAAGGGGCTTTCGCCCCGTTGTACGAAGGGCTTCGTCCCCAAGTATCCGATGATGCCGTATGGCGGCGATGGGCGACTCTCCGCTACGAGGGCACGAGTCATGGGATCGAAGTGGCTTTCGAGGATCGCGACTCGGCGCGACAAGCCTTCGAAGCACGCCATCAGCGGGAATTGGGGTATTTGATGAAGGAGCGTCCGATCGTCGTCGCTTCGATCCGCCTCGTCGCGGAGTGGGGTGGTGCGAGATGGCCTCTGCCCCAACGGCAGACGCAGATCGGCGATCCGCGGCCATCGGGATGGCAACCG
>CAZORY010000202.1:0-2196 GCA_964582435.1 uncultured Campylobacterales bacterium | reverse complement strand
ATATCCGTCAAATTGGCCAATTTCGAGGCGAGTTCACCATCGACCGAAAAGGATGTTTCGATCTCCACTTCTTGGAGCTTGGAAGCGATGAGAAGACGGAGAGGTTTGCGTCCTGGGTGACTACGCGCCAGTCGATAGATCTCTTCCAGAATACGCATCTTCTTGTGGTCGAGATTGATTTTGACGATCATCGGCTCTTCCAGTTTTTCCACGAATTTGGTCTCGACTTTGGCTTTTTTGCACTCTTTGAGGCTCATCACTTTATGGATCCGCGTACGTACGAAATCCCCATCGCGTGTGATCGAGATTTTGAATCCTACGGGCTCTTCGAGGTCGAGGGTCTGCAGTTTTTCATAATCTCGTTCAAATAGTGTCAATTCGATATTGCCATGAAGGTCCATCAAGTCGACGATATAAAATTTGTTGCCTTTCTTGGAAATTTTTGTCGTTATCTCTTCGATCTTTCCGACGATCAAGGCTTGCGAGTTTTCGTCGACCTGATCCAAATCCGAGGACAAGGTGTAGTCGATCGCTGCCAACTCCTCGCGATAGTCGTCCAAGGGATGGCCCGAAACGTAAAAGCCCAACGACTCCTTCTCGAGTTCTAGAATGCTTTTTTGTGGATACTCCGACATCGGTACGATATCGACTTTGACGCTGGTCATCTCTTCATCGTCGCCGAAAAGCGACCCGACGGCCATCTGCCGAGCCCTGGCACTTTCGTGCATCGCGTCGACAATCGCGTCGATCGACTCCAAAAGCGCTCGCCGGGTATAACCGAATCCATCCAGCGCACCCGCTTTGATCATCGATTCGATCACCTTCTTGTTGACCTTTTGGGTATCGATCCGAGCGACGAAATCGTCCAAACTCTCGAAAGGTCCCTCACGTCTTGCTTCCAAAATAGCGTTGACCGCTGCGTCGCCCACCCCTTTGATGGCACCCAATCCAAAAAGGATCACCTCCTTGTCACCTTCTATCCTATCCGGCGTGAACTCTAGCGCCGAACGATTGATGTCGGGAGCCAACAGATCGATGCCCAACCGTTTCGTCTCGTCGATATACTTGACGACTTTGTCGGTATTGTCTTTCTCACTGGTCAGCAGAGCCGCCATGAATTCGGCCGGATAGTGCGTCTTGAGATAAGCGGTCTGGTAAGTGACCATCGCGTAGGCCGCGGAGTGGGATTTGTTGAAGCCGTAGCCCGCGAATTTTTCGATCAAATCGAAAAGTTCCGCCGCTTTCGTCCCATCGAGTCCTTGCGCTTTGGCGCCATCGGCGAATTCACTCTTGTATTTTTGCATTAGATCGAATTTCTTTTTACCCATGGCCCGACGGACGATATCCGCTTTCCCAAGGCTAAAACCTCCGATCGTCTGTACAATCTGCATGACTTGCTCTTGGTAGACGATGACACCGTAGGTCGGCTTGAGGATATCTTCCAATTGCGGAAACATGTACGTGATGGCCTGACGCCCATGCTTACGTTCGATGAAGTCATCGAGCATACCCGATTCCATCGGACCGGGTCGATAAAGCGCGAGCACCGCCACCAAGTCTTCGAAATTGTCCGGTTTGAGTTTGGCGTTGAGTTGTTGCATCCCTCCCGATTCGATCTGGAACATTCCGATCGTCTCACCGCTTCGAATCGTCTCGTAGACTTTCGGATCGTCCATCCCCATCGCATCGAAATCGATCGTAACCCCATGCCGTTTTTTGACTAGCTTGAGCGCATTGTCGATGACGGTTAGAGTCTTGAGCCCCAAAAAGTCGAATTTGATCAGATCCACATCTTCGAGGAAATTGAGCGAGTATTGGGTCACGATCGTCTCTTCGCCCGACGGTTTGTACAGGGGAGTTTTATGCCAGAGCTCTTCGTTCGAGATGACGACACCCGCGGCATGCATCCCGGCGTTACGTTTGAGTCCCTCCAGTGCCAAGGCGAATTTCCACACTCTCGCCGCCGTGGGATTGGTCTCGACCAGCTCCCGCAACTTCGGCTCTTTGTGCCAGGCACCGGGCTTGAATCCCTCTTCGCCCTCTTTCCCCTTCCCCATCAGGGTGATCCCCAACTCGTCGGGAATCAGTTTGGCCATTTTATCCGCCTCGGCGTAACTCACACCCAATACCCGGGCCACGTCGCGTATGACCCCTTTGGCCAGAAGGGAACCGAACGTGATCACTTGCGCGACGTTG
>CAZORY010000201.1:1681-2209 GCA_964582435.1 uncultured Campylobacterales bacterium | reverse complement strand
CGTGCATGATTCTGATTTGGTTAAGTTTGTGGGCTTTTAGCTTGTCTTGGACCATACAGGTTCTAAAGATCGTCGCGTTTCCCGCATCGACCAAATCCTGGATATAGTCTCCCCCCGCCTCTTGCCAAAAGCCGTCTTTCGTCGGTGTTAGGATACCATCATATCCATCGTACTCGGGTTCGTAGGTTTTGACTTCGTCGTAATTGGACATGTTGCCTACCATTTCGCTCATACCGCCCATCAGATAGATGATGATCGTCTGGGCGTCGTTCACCTCGCCCACCTCTACATTCTCGAGAGGCAACAGCTTGCCATTTTCGAGCGCCATCAATGAAGTCGGCGCCAGATAAAGGGACGCCGCGGCACCCATCGCCGATTTTATGAAGTTTCTTCGTGTCATCGCAGCCTCCTTACTCTTGCACTTTGCGATATTGATAGAACTCGGCCAATCGCGTGAAATAGTCGAGCGTACCGACGACCATAACCCATCGGCCATAATCATTATCCACTTCCCCGACCGTATGTCCC
>CAZORY010000201.1:0-1671 GCA_964582435.1 uncultured Campylobacterales bacterium | reverse complement strand
GTCGGCGTGTTTTTGTAATAACTTGAAAGCACGTCATATTCATGGTCGGTGATATGGCGTCCGAGCACGTCGACGAACATGCCGTCGAGAAAAGCGCGCAACGACGAGTGATCGTACCGCGCCTCCAAGCCGGTCGCGACATCCCTATGGGCGAACAACAGGCGGGCATACTGGGCATACTCGTTCATACTCACCGTATCGACGGGAACCTTGTCTTCACGCCCTAGTTTGTAGTACATCGTTCGCTGATTCATATTGGGCAACGCGGCGAGGAGAGCGAGATTGGAGTTCGGAGCTATGAATTCCCGGCCGTCGAACGACATTTTCGTAAAATCGTACCCCAACGTATTGAGGGTACCTAGGATCGTCTCTTCCGCGGACTTGACTTTGTCGGATCGCAGCAAATAAGCCTTGCTGAAAAGAATCTTGTCGAAAATATCTTTGAACGTGACCGGATGGTCGGCCAGTATCCGCTGCGTGATATCCGCTTTTTGCGCTTGAGTGAATGTGGTGAAGAATCGGTTGACGATCCTCGTGACCACCGTCGGCATGAAATTGGGATGGGTGATGACCGCATCGAAAAAGTCGTTGCCCGTTCTGAGAGTTTTGCCATAGAGCGTTACCGTATCCGTTTTGCTTTCGTCGCCCTCGCCTTGAGAAAAGTAATATTTTTGCTCAGGCATCTCGTAATAGCTATAGAATTTCCAATTTTTCAATGCCCGTGCGGCGATGGGCACGTGTGAATCGTCGAAATCCTGCAACCAAATCTCCATCATTTCGCGACCGTTATCTTCAGGACTTCGGAATCTGGCCCAGTTTTCCACCGATACCATATGACGCTTGACGATCGTTTTGATGGATTCGTTTTGGTAGATCCACTTTCGCAATCGATCGAAATTGCTGAGGATGAATCTGGGATAAAATTGCATCGAATCGACTTCCCAGCCGGGTGAAAGCAGAATCGTCTGGTTGAGTTTATACGCCATCCAATCGCTATAGTAACGCTTGTCGAGTTTGGTGAACATCAATCTCGAAAGGACGGTCGCTTGGGCTTCACGGAGTTTGCGTTTGATCGCGTCACCGCCCCCCGTATTGTCGCGCTTGAGCTCTTCGTTAGGTTGTCTGATTTTGTCCAGATCGGGCTGTGCGACGTTCGACTCGATCCTGTGTTTGAAATCGGAGATGAAATGGCCACTCGCTATCTGGCTTTGTAGCGTTTTATAGTCGACCCCTTTGTAGAGAGTAGCGTAGAGTTTTTTGGCGACATAGACTTTGTCGATAGCGTTCAGCGCGTTGAAGGCGTCATCATCCAAAGCTTTGAGCGTATAGTCTTCTAAAGGGGTCTCCGATTCGTTCGAGACGCTGCCGTCGTTTCCGGCCGTTTCGCTATCTCCTGGCGTATTTTGCACATCTTCATCCAGATCGTTGGTCGCGATCAGCCTGACTTGCGGGTCTGCGCTATACCTTCGTTTCGTTTCACGAAGGTGAGCTTTGGCTTCCTCTTCACTTTTCGCATCGAGTTCGATTTCGAAATCGTTGTCGAGATTGGTGCAAAGTGTCAACAGACGCTCGAGTCCTTGCGGCACCTCGGTACAACCCTCTTCGATCAGTGCATCTTTGACGGTCTGGTTGATTTCGATCCCGTTGTCGAGATTGCGGTCAGCATCGAGG
>CAZORY010000200.1:0-2248 GCA_964582435.1 uncultured Campylobacterales bacterium | reverse complement strand
CAGGCCTTAGCAGGCGGTGGATCGATTGAAGGGCTCTTCGTTTGTCTCCATCGGAAAAATAGATCAGCATATTTCTGGAAAAGACCGCATCGAAGCGTTGGTGACTAAGAGGGGATGGATCGAAAACGTTGCAATGCACGAACGTGGCCGAACCTTTCAAGGTGGCGGAGATTCTGAACCCTTTCTCTTCGGGCTTGAAATAGCGGGCGACTGTTTTGTCGGACAGTTTCGAGAGAGAGCGAGAGGTATAGAGACCTTCGGCAGCTTTGGCCAGTGCTTCCGTATTGATATCGATACCACAGATCGAAACGTCGGAAATTTCGATACCTCTCATGGAGGCTTCAATAAGGATGCTATAAACCTCTTCACCGCTCGAACAGGGGGCGCAAAGTATTTTTTTCACACGCTCTTTTTCGATGAGGGATACGATTTTCGCGATTTGGGGAAACTCCCTGTAAAAGTAGGTCTCACCGACCGTCAATAGGTTCACCAGCCCTTCTTTCAATAAAGCGGATGACGTCAAACGTCGGTGTAGCTCTTCGAAAGAGTGAAGTTCGTTTTTGAGTGCGAAACGCTCCATTTTTCTTTTCGTGATATAGGATTGTTTTTCATAATCGAGCCCGAACTCTCGACGGATATCTTCCAAAATTTTCTGGGCCACATCGTCGTCGAACGCCAAAGAGGTTCCGTTGACGGATTCGTGGTTTCGCAAACCTCGGTTGAAGACGATTTTTTTCTCTTGAACCATGCGATCATGTTCGATCTCCGATGATGTCGGCAATGGCTTCGATAGAGAGTATCTCATCGGCCGCACCCATCTCTTTCGCTCGTTTGGGCATGCCGTAGACGATGCTGCTCGCTTCGTCCTGGGCGATGGTATGAAAGCCATTGGTTTTCAGTGCCAACAACCCTTCGGCACCATCGGCCCCGATACCGCTGAGGAGGATGGCCGTGATTTTGTGACGGTGCAGGCTGGTCGCCGAACGAAAGAGTTCGTCGATCGTAGGCAGATAGAATCGATCCTGGTTGGTTTGTGGGACAAGGGTTGGGCCGGCTCTCTCTTCAAGACGACAGGTCTCTCCAAGAAGGTAGACCTTTCCTTTTTCCACAGCCGTCGGTTCGTCGACCAGGATGACATGGCGTTCGCAGACTCTAGCGAATCGTTTCGCCAAAGATTTCAAAGAGATCTTGTCCATATGCTGAGCCACGACCAGCACATCCTCGGAATTTTTATCCAACGAAAGGATGATGCGTTCCAGTAGACCCGGTCCTCCCGTCGAAGCGCCGATAAGATAGATCAAGGTTACGCCTGGAAAAGTTCGAGTTTGTGGTTGAGTTCTTCGGTCAGATGACTTAGATGCTCGGCAGCTCCCGCGATCTCTTCCACGCTCCGGGCGTTTTCCGTCGAGATACCGGTGATCTCTTTCATGTTCTGAATGACCTCTCTCATCGCGACGGCGATCATGTTGGAGTTTTGGGCCGATTTGTGACTGATTGTCGCCGCGTTCAACAAAGTGGCGTTGACGCCATCGATCTGCTGGCCCACTTCGCCGGCCTGTTCGACGGCACTTTCGAACTCTTTCGCATTCTGTTGCATCTGGCCACTGATATCGTTGATCGATTGGATCACGAGATTGATCGTGGCGGTGATTTCCGACAAGCTTTTCTGGGTTCTTTCGGCCAATTTTCTCACTTCGTCCGCGACGACGGCGAATCCTCGTCCATGCTCTCCGGCCCGGGCCGCTTCGATGGCGGCGTTGAGTGCCAATAGATTGGTTTGCTCGGCGATGTCGCCGATGATATCGAGGACCTCCTTGACGCCGCTGGCCTCCTCTTGAAGGTGGGTGATACTCATCGCAAGATCCGACTCTTTAGCCCCAGTGTGGTTGATCGTATCGAGCAGGGATTGGATATTGCGATTGGCCTCGGCCAGACTCTCGGCGGCTTCTTTGACGTCTTGTTCGCTCTGGTTGACGGTCTCCACGGTACGTTCGAGATCTTCGAAGACCGTTTGGGCCGTTTCGGAGGTATTGGCGACCAATGAAGCTTCGTCTTCGGCTCTGCGACCGATCTCTAGGGCGGTAGCCGAAAGTTCGGCGGCGACGGAAGCGTTTTCGGAGCCGTTTATTTTCGTCTCTTTGACCGTGGATTGAACCTTTTCGATGAATCGGTTCATTTGAGTGGCGAGTTGCCCGATCTCGTTTTTGCCGATGACCGGTATCCTTTTGGTCAAGTCGCCGTCGCTACC
>CAZORY010000199.1:0-2261 GCA_964582435.1 uncultured Campylobacterales bacterium | reverse complement strand
GATGGCCTCGATTGAAGGTCAAGCCATGAGACTCTTGCAGATCATCAACGATATCTTGCTTCTCTCCCGGGCCGAATCGGGTCGACTCACCGTGGAAAATCGCCCGATCGATCTTGTCCGTTTATTGTCCACGTCCTACGAAACACTTTTGCCTATCGGTGAAGATAAAGGGTTACAGATGATCTACACGGTACCCTTTGAAGAGTGGAAAATCCAAAGTGACGAGAAGTTATTGCGACATATGATACTCAATCTACTGGACAATGCTATCAAATATACGCCTGCCGGCTACGTCGCTTTACGTATGGAAAAAGAGGGAACACAACTTCGTATCGTCATCGAAGATAGCGGTCTAGGAGTCACGGAACACACCAAAGAGCGTCTATTCGACGAATTCTTTCGAGAAGAAAAGGTCAAAGAGATACCCGGTAGTGGTTTGGGACTCTCTATTTGTCGTCAAATCGCATCCCTCTTGTCAATTCATCTCGATATCGAAAGTGAGGGAGCAGGTCTAGGGACGGTCGTGACGATTACGATCGATGAATCGGCTCGTTCGATCATATAGCCAATGCCCCGAACGGTTTTGATGAGATCGGTACGATTACACTTTTTTCGGATATTTTTGATATGTGCATCGACGACATTACTGAGTCGGCTTTCGTAATCGTGACAAATATGCTGCAACAGTTGATAGCGTGTCAATACCATCCCTCGATGACGCGCCAATAGCTCAAGTAGATCGAACTCCTTCATACTCAAATAGATCCTATTTTCCGCGACGGTAACGGTTCGCGAAACGGTATCGATCAACAGATTATCGATAGGAATAGACGTTCGTTTTTCTTGAGCCGTTCTTCTCGTAAGTGCACGGATACGCGCTAAAAGTTCGATCGTCGAAAAGGGTTTGGGTAGATAGTCGTCCGCACCGCTATCGAGAGCTTCCACCTTCTCGTCCACTTCACTTTTTGATGAAAAGAGAAGTACCGGCACGTCAAGACGCTCTTCTCGCCACGTAACAAGCAAATCGACACCGCTGCCGTCTGGTAGCATCCAATCGAGCAGAATCAGATCGAACCGTCCTTCCCATACCGCTTCATTGGCCTGTGCCACCGTCTTGGCCGTTTGGCATCGATAACCTGCCTCTTCGAGGATCTCTTCCAAAGTCGCCAGCAAATCTTCGTTATCGTCCACGATCAACAGATGCAAACGAGTCCCTTTCACGAAAAATTCATACTTTCATTCTAGCATACGTCACGATGAAAATTTCGACGGGAAGAGTCCATGTCACCAAAAATTACTATTCTAAAAAATTATTTTTCCCAAACGTTCGTCATCGACCTTCATGTCGGCGCTTACTTTCGTCGCGACGATGATTTGAGTGGTGAAAGCCGATGAGATTCACGTTCCATGCTCATAAAAACAAGACTTTTGCGGCACTGCAAAGAGTCTCCGAAGAGAAAATCGCTCTGACCGTGTTGGCAGTGTTGGTGATATCTAACTATTTTTTACCCATCGGTTTTTTCCCGCTTTTCGACCTCAACGAAGGGGTCTTCGCCGAAGCGACGCGTGAGATGCTCGAGCGTCACGACTGGCTCGTGCCGACACTCAATGGCCATCTGCGCCCCGACAAACCGATCCTTCTTTATTGGCTACAGATGGTTAGCGTAAAACTCTTTGGGTTGAACGAATTTGCGATCCGTTTGCCTAGTGCGATAGCGACGACGATATGGGCCACAGCGCTCTATCGTTTCGTGCGCCGTTTCGTAGGAGCGAAAGAGGCGTTTTGGAGCGTTTTTTTCATGCTGGCCTCTTTGCATATCACGATCATGGGCAAAGCGGCGATGGCGGAAGCGCTTCTCAATCTCTTCATCGCCCTTTCGATGTTCGCACTCTATCGATACCTCCAAACCGCTCAAAGACGACATCTTTACATGCTCTACAGCTTTACGGCGTTGGGTTTTTTGACCAAAGGACCGATCGCCGTTTTCATTCCGTTTGCCGTAGGAACGCTCTATCTGTTGGGACAAAAAGATTTCAAGCGGTGGCTCTCGTTACTCGATCCCAAAGGTATCGGACTCTTTGTGCTTCTTGTCGCCCCATGGTTCGTCGCCATCACGTTCAAAGACGGCGGGGCTTTCGTCAAAGCCTTCTTTCTAACGCACAATATCGAGCGTTTCACCCATCCGATGGAGCGTCACGGCGGAGGTGTTTGGTACTATATCCCCATTCTTTTGATCGGGCTTTTGCCTTTTACGACGATT
>CAZORY010000198.1:0-2284 GCA_964582435.1 uncultured Campylobacterales bacterium | reverse complement strand
TTTTCGACGGCCGGATAGAGATCTTCGTCGCTAAAAGGTATCATGTTTCTATCATCCTGCTCGCAAATTTCACGGCGCCGGAAGCGTCTTTTGACCCCATTCGATGGCATCGGATCCCTCTTTCGACGCGTCCGACGGACCGTGACGTTACGACTATCATAACAAAAAAGTTTGGCTTTGACAACTGGTTGGAAGAGTAAAAAAGAGGTTTAAAGAAAAGTGGGGCCAAGGCCCCGAAGTCCGAACTTTATACCAGTTCGATGATCGCCATATCCGCAGAGTCTCCTCGGCGTTGGCGAGTTTTGATGATCCGAGTATAGCCGCCATTGCGCTCGGCGTATTTGGGTGCGATCTCTTCGACCAGTTTTTTGGTCGCCTGTTTGTCTTGAAGCTTCGCGAATACGGCGCGATGCGCGTTGAAATCGCCTGCTTTGGCACGAGTCACCATCTTTTCGAAAACGCTGCGAAGCGTTTTGGCTTTCGCGAGCGTGGTCTCGATACGACCATGCTCGATCAAAGCGATCGAAAGATTCTTGAGCAAAGCAGCGCGATGAGAAGAGGTTCGGCTTAGTTTACGGTATCCATGTCGATGTCTCATCGTCTCGTCCTTTTACTTTTTTGTGCTTTCTATTTTGTTCTTCAACTGTTCTTTAACCTTCTGGTCGAGTTCCGTTCCTACGGGGAAACCGGCCTCTTCCAACTTGGCTTTGATCTCTTCAAGAGATTTTTTGCCGAGATTCTTGATCTCTTTAAGTTCGTTTTCGCTCATCAATGCCAACTCCCCGACATATTTCAACCCTGCGCGCTCCAAGGAATTGAAGCTTCTCGCAGAGAGACCCAAACTGTCGAGGCCCTGCATCAATTTTTTGACGATCGGATTCTCCGTCACGGGCGCAGAGGCTTCGGTATTGATGTCGATGTCGAGAATGTTGTTGAAGACCGACATCTGGCGATACATCACCTCGATCGTGTTGCGAAATGCCGTCACCGGATCGATCTGTCCGTCGGTTTCGATATTGAAGACGATCTTCTCATAATTTGGATTGTCTTCGACGAGCATGTTCTCGATCGTGTAGTTGGCGGCACGTACGGGCGTGAAGAAAGCGTCCAACGCGATATAGCCTTCCGGCAACGCGTCGCGCAGCTCTTCACTCGGGACATAGCCGATCCCTTGATGAATCAACAAGGAGAAGTTGAGCTCGGCATCTTCGTTGAGTGTCGCCAGAAAACCGTCGGGGTTGACCACTTCGACTTGATCGTTGCTCAGATCCGCTCCCGTGATTTCGATGGGGCCGGTGAAGCTGTAATTGACCTCCACCTTCTTTTCATCCCCTTTGATCTTGAATCGGAGATTCTTGAGGTTGATGATGAAGACCGCTACATCCTCGAGCATCCCGCGTACAGAATCGAACTCGTGCGAGGCCCCCTCGATTTTCACGCCGATCGGTGCGTAACCGATCGTACTGCCAAGCAGCAAACGACGAATAGGATGCGCCAGAGAAACCGCATACCCCGTTTCGAAAGGGTAGGCCGTGATGCGCATGCTGTTTTCGCCGGTCTTTTCGATTTCGACTTCGCTCGGCATAAAAGGTGATGTCTTGATTCTTTTCATGGGCAACTCGCTTTTTAGGGTTATTTGCTGTAAAGCTCGACGATCAATCGCTCTTCGACAGGAATGACGACCTCTTCACGCTCAGGAATTCGTGTGAAGATGCCGAATACTTTGTCATGATCGACATCGACCCAAGGGGCGATACCGGTCTGACGCGTCAACTCCATCGCCCGTTGAATCTGGGGATTGTTCTTGCTCTTTTCGCGCACTTCGACTTTCTGGCCGGGTTTGACGCGGAAAGAGGGGATATTGACCCGCTGGCCGTCGACTAGGATGTGACCATGGGTCACCAACTGACGTGCGAAGGCGCGTGTCGTCGCGAATCCCATCCGATAGACCACGTTGTCCAGGCGACGCTCCAGCAGAGCGATCAAGTTCTCACCCGTGTTACCCTCCATGCGACTCGCATCTTTGAAGAGACGGCGGAACTGTTTTTCCCCGACACCGTACATATATTTGGCTTTCTGTTTTTCACGCAGTTGAAGGCCATATTGGCTGATCTTCGTACGGCGTTGGCCATGTTGACCCGGTGCGTAGGGTCGTTTGTCCAGGGCGGATTTACCCGCCAATCTTCTCTCGCCTTTGAGTCCGAGACTCACACCAAGGCGACGTTCGATCTTCTCTACAGGTCCTCTATATCGTGCCATCTCGTCCCCTTATACTCGTCGTCGT
>CAZORY010000197.1:0-2297 GCA_964582435.1 uncultured Campylobacterales bacterium | reverse complement strand
TAGAAGCCGTAGGTATCGAGCCACTTTCGCCAAGTGGACATCGCACACGAAACGAGGTTCAACCCATCGGATAGGGGATCGCTTCATGTACACCGTCGCACGCTCGCATGATCTCTTCGTCCAGCGTCACGTCCAGCGCCCCCAGCGTGTCGTCGAGCTGTTCGGGAGTCGTGGCGCCGATGATGGAGGAGGCGACGAAATCGTGGGCCATGCTCCACGCCACCGCCAATGTGGTAAGCGAAATTCCTACCTCGTCGGCGATCTGCCGATACAGAGCCGTCGATTCCAGGGTTTTGTCGTTGAGGTATCGTCTGGCTTGATCGCGGACCCGAGGATTCTTGTCGGCCAGATAGCGGGTGAATCTAGCGTCCGGCGGAAAGAAGCCATCGTTGTATTTGCCGGTGAGGACACCGCCCGCCAAAGGCGCGTAGGGTAGCAAAGAGATCGACTCTTTACGGCAAACGGTCGCCAATTCGTCCAAGAAACGGCGATTGAGTAGCGAAAAGTTGTTCTGAATCGATTCGAAACGCGCCAAGCCTTCGAAACGGGCGATTTCGTTGGCCTTGGTGAGTCCGTAGGCGGTGTCGTTGGATGTGCCGATATAACGCACTTTACCGGCACGTACGAGACGATCGAACGCTTCCAAGCTCTCCTCGATCGGTACGACGCTGTCGGGCCAGTGCATCTGATAGAGGTCGATATAGTCCGTTCCCAATCGCTTGAGGCTCCCCTCCACCGCCCGCTCGATATGGAAACGATCGATCGCGGTCAATCCATGACGGATCGGCGGCACGAACCAGCCGCTGGCGGCTCCCGCGACCTTCGTCGCCAGAATGATCCCGTCCCTTGGCCGATTCTGAAGCCACGCACCGACGATCTTTTCGGTCTCTCCCGCCCAGGAGCTTCGGGGCGGCACCGGATAGAGCTCGGCCGTATCGAAGAAGTTGATCCCTCGATCGAACGCTTTATCGAGAATCGCGAACGAGGTTTTCTGGTCGCAGAAGGATCCGAAAGTCATCGTCCCTAGACACAAAGGACTGACTCTCAGCCCGCTTCTTCCAATATAACGGTATCTCATACACTCTCCTTCGATGTGGCATCACGCTCCGCGAGCCATAGGGCGAAACGATCGACGGTCATCGGTTTGCTAAAATAGTACCCCTGCACGAGATCGCATCCGAATTTTTTGAGAAAACTGAGTTGTACCTCATCCTCCACGCCTTCGGCGACCGTCTTCATACCGAAATGTTTGGCGATGTCGATGATGGTGCGCGTCAGCACTTCGTCGTTGGGATTGATCCCGATATCCTGAACGAACCCCTGGTCGATTTTGAGCGTTTTGATGGAGAGGTTTTTCAAATAGGCCAACGACGAGTAACCGGTCCCGAAATCGTCGATGCTGAAGCGAAATCCCATCTTCTTGAGACGGGAGAGTTTTTCATTGGTCTCTTGAAAGTTTTCGATAAAGACGGACTCGGTCATCTCCAACTCGATCCGCCGAGGATCCAACGCCCCTTTGGTGATCATCTTTTCGACCATATCGATGAAATCGCTTCGGACGAACTCTTTGATACTGATATTGACGGCTACATAATCGAGGGCCAGTGACGCCGCTTCCGACGCCGCGTGTCGCAACACCCACTGCCCAAGCTCGTGGATCAGTCCGCTCTCCTCCGCCAAGGGGATAAAGATGGCGGGCGACACCACCCCACGCCTTGGGTGCTCCCATCGCAGCAGCGCTTCGGCGCCGACGCAACGACCCGTAGCGATCTCCACTTGCGGCTGATAAAGTAGGGTGAGTTGGTTCTTCTCGATGGCGTTGTGAAGATCTTGGAGCAATTCCGTTTTATCGACGGTCGTCCGCTCCAGTCGGCTATCGAAGAGTCGCACGCCATTTTTTCCGGCGGCTTTGGCTTCGTACATCGCCACATCCGCTTCCTTGAGCAGATCGAAAAAGTTACGGCCATACGTAAAGAGAGTGATCCCGATACTCGCACTGAAGTGCAACTTACGCCCTTTGATGGCGAAAGGTCGTGAAATCTCCTCCATGATATGGCGTGCCAGCGCTTCGCTCTTGAGCGCCGCTTCCTGCATATCCCCTTCGATATCGGTGAGCAAGATGACGAATTCGTCGCCGCCCAACCGTGCCACGATGTCCGAAGTGCGTATCAGCTCCTGTAGACGCTTCGCCAGTTGTTGAAGCAAATAGTCGCCCACATCGTGCCCCATCGAATCGTTGATCTGCTTGAAGTTGTCCAGATCCATGAAAAGCAGAGCGTTGATCACCCCCTCCTCCT
>CAZORY010000196.1:0-2327 GCA_964582435.1 uncultured Campylobacterales bacterium | reverse complement strand
AAAGGGATGGCTTGGCACTCTACTATCTTGGCAAAAACGAGACGTCGGTACAAGAAAGGGAGGATGAGATCGTGGTCGTTTCGCCCTCCCTCTACTGGTACGGCCATGCCAAATTTCCGACCCGTTCGTTGGGCAAGGCCCGGCGATTGGCCGACGCTTTTCTCGATGCCAGGCCCCCATCTTATACGACGATCCATGTGGAAAAAAGGGCGGGTGGCTACGACTGTTACGCCTACGACGCCCAGGAGTTGACGCACAAAATCGTCGAGGCGGGGGCCCAAAAGGCACCGGCTTGGTTTTTGCAACAGCTCCGCTCCCAAACGCCGCTTCGTATCAAAGAGGGGCTCGTCGCCGAGAGTATCAACGATGTGGTGGTGGAGATTCCCGACGAAAGGCGGTCGCTACCTACGCTGGCATCCATCGACGTGCCTCGTGTGGCGAAACCCTTTTTGCGGCCCGCCGGGGAAGGATCGACCAAAGGCCTGTTCTATGCCGTCGCCGGTTTGTTGGCGGTCGTCATGGTGTTGGACCTGGGGCTTCGTCTGCAAAAATATTCGGCCATTCGACACGCTTACGACACCCTCGGCGGGGCGCGTAGCCTCTATGAGATCCAAGCCCTCGTCAAGCGATACGAAAAAGAGGCGGCCGCCCAGGAGCGATTGCGTGCCGAACTAGCCAAAGCTCTCGAGAAAAAAGGATTGAAAAGGGTGGTGTGCAGCCCTAAAGGATGTCGCAGTGAATAGAGCAGAGATCAAAATCGTCGCGATCGTCGTCGCCGTGACGCTGGCCGTATGGATCGGCGGCGCCCTATTGATACACTACAAAACGCAACGATTGGAAGAGGCGTACCGCCACAAAGCGGCCCTTATCGCCCGATACGAAGCGCTGGCCGCCCACTGGTCCCAAAAGAGCCAGAAAGCGGCGATTCAAAGGGTGGATCGGCTCCTTCGCCTCTATCGGTGCCACCCGACCGTCACCCGACGGAAATCTCGGAAAATCTACACGTTCACTCTCGATCGAAAGAGGGCGGACAAGGTGCTGGACAAGATTTTGGGCCTCAATCTCGCCATCGATCGCCTAAGACTCGAAAAGGGTGACGACACCCACTTGAAAGTGACGATGGAGGTGAGCTCGTGATATGGCTCAAACGCATCGGATGGGGGATGGCGGGTCTCTTGCTCTGGGTGGTCTTGACGGGGCTTTTCCTCTCCAAAGAGCGCCTTTGCAACGCCCTGATCGAGCGAGCGGGCACTTACGGGATCACGCTCTGCTTCGAACGGACGGAGCGTTTACCCCTAGGCTGCGCATTGCGGCGGCTACGTGTCGAGTATGCCGATTCCCCCGTGGCGCGAATCGATACATTCAGCGTGAAACCTTGGCGGGTGGAGGCGGATCGTATTCGCCTTTCGGGGCTGGCGGCTGACGCCCTACCGCCCCGTATCGAAAAGGTACTCTTTTTACCGTTGGAAGGTAAAATCCACGCCGTGGGCGATTTCGGAACCTTGGACGGCGATCTCTCCTATCGCCGTCGAACCCTCACCCTACGGCTCACACCGTCGACGCTGATGCGCGGCAAATACCGCGCGACGCTGCGTACGTTCAAACCCAAAGATGGAAAGTATCTCTATGAAACGTCTTTTTGAGGCGTCGGCACCGATGCTGGCATGGATCGTATTGATCGCGCTCCTCGCGAAATTGACGGCCCTCGCGATCGAAGCTTTTTTGCCTCCCGTCGCCCTCCCCCGGTGCCATCCCGCCATCGCCCACGCACATCCGCGTCTGGCGATCGCACGGGCCTTCGGCCTCAAAAATCCCGTCACGCGCCCTACACCGTCCCCCCAAAAACACCCTCGACCGATCAATCTGAGCGGATACAAACTGACGATGACGGCCGTCGGTCATCCCAGTATGGCCATGATCCTCAAAGGTCGCAAAGCGAAACTTTTGAGCGTGGGCGAGACCATCGACGGTTTTCGTCTCGAAAAAGTCTATACCGATCGTGTGCAACTGCGCAAAAACGGCCGCACTTACTGGCTGACGATGAAAAAATCGGCCCAAAACGCTCGACTGGGCCATATCGTCGAACGCCGCAAGAAAGTGCCGACAGAAGCCCTCGAAGAGCAGATCAGGCAAGAAGGAGACACCTACTACATACCCAGGGAACTGCTCGCTCAGATGCACGATCTGCGCAAAATATTCAAATATATCGCGATCAAACCGATCTATAGAAACAACAAAGTGATCGGTTTTGGTATCTCCCGTATCGTGCGGGGATCGGTTTTTGATAAAATGGGATTACGAAAACGGGACATCATCGAGAAAGTGAA
>CAZORY010000195.1:0-2396 GCA_964582435.1 uncultured Campylobacterales bacterium | reverse complement strand
CTACAGCCGCAGCCGCCGCCTTGATGGCCGCCAGATTGCGGCGCCGCCCCCGTCGAACAGGCACTCACACCCGGAGGGGTCGTGGGCTGGATCGCTTCGTTGCTCACGCCACCCTCTTCGTTGATCTGCTCGATCGTGCGCCACAGATCTTCGGCGGCAGCGAGATAGCGTTTGGCCGTTTCGCTTTCGGGGTAGTGATAGACGATCGGTTTGCCTTCGTCACCGCCTTCACGTACCGCCGGCTCGATCGGAATCTGCGCCAAAAGCTTGCTATCGTACTCTTCGGCAACCGCTTGGGCCGTTCCACGACCGAAAATATCGCTTTCCGTCCCGCAACTCGGGCAGATGAAACCGCTCATATTCTCCACCACACCGGCGATCGGAATATGGAGCTTTTTGAACATATCCAAGCTACGTCGGCTATCGTCCAGACTCACTTTTTGAGGGGTCGTGACGGTGATGCCGGCGGTGACGGGCACGCTTTGGGCCAGTGTCAGCTGCGCATCGCCGGTGCCTGGCGGCATATCGATGACCAAGACGTCCAGATCGCTCCAAAGAATATCGCGCAAAAACTGCTCAATCGCCTTCATCACCATCGCACCTCGCCAAATGAGCGACTGCCCCTCTTCCATCAGCACACCCATACTCATCACTTCCACACCGTAGGCGTCGATGGGTTTGACTTTGTTGCCCACGACATCGGGACGCATATCGTCGATCCCCATCATTCGGGGCACGTTGGGTCCATAGATATCCGCGTCCAGCAGGCCCACTTTTTTACCCTGCATCGCCAAAGCGATGGCGAGGTTGACGGAGGTCGTCGATTTACCGACACCCCCTTTGCCCGAACTGACCATCACGAAGTTTTTCACTTGCGGGGCGATGTTTTTACCGTGACTGGAAGTTTCTCGCGGCATTTTAGGTTGGTTGATCACGGTGATCACCTCTTTGGCACCCGCCATCTCCAATTTCGTTTTGATCTCTTCCTCCAACGCCGCTTTGACTTCCGGCGCACTGGAAGTGATATCGACCGTCACGGCCACACGGCCTCCGTCGATTTCGATCCCTTTCACGAATCCAAACGTCACGATATCCTTGGTAAAGCCTGGATAGGTGACGGTCGAAAGAACTTCTTTGACCTGTTCTTGTGTCATTGTTTCTCCTGAAATATTATGTATGGTGAAAAGTCAATGGCGAACGCTTCTTGCCATCCACCATTCACTTTTCACCATCCGTGATCGACGGATGGGCTATTGCCCAACCGCCAATTCACTCATGTCGACATTGCCTTCGATCAGATCCTGACTGATCTTGTAGCTACAAAATTTCGGTCCGCACATCGAGCAAAACTCCGCTTCTTTGAAGACATCCTGCGGCAATGTCTCGTCGTGATATTCGCGCGCTCGATCCGGATCGAGGGCCAACTCGAACTGCTTGTTCCAATCAAAGGCGTAACGGGCGTCGCTCATCGCATCGTCGATATCGCGGGCCCCTTTGCGGCCGCGCGCGATATCGGCCGCATGGGCGGCGATTTTATACGCGATGATACCTTCCCGTACATCTTTGGCGTTGGGAAGACCGAGGTGCTCTTTGGGGGTGACGTAGCAGAGCATACTCGCCCCGTGCCAACCGCCCACCGCCGCACCGATGGCGGAGCTGATATGATCGTACCCCGCGGCGATATCGGTCACCAGCGGGCCCAAAATGTAAAACGGCGCTTCGTGACAATATTCGCGCTCCAGTTTCATGTTGCGCTCGATCTGATTGAGCGGCACGTGGCCGGGCCCCTCGATCATCACCTGCACATCCTTCTCCCACGCTCTGAGCGTCAACTCACCCAGCACTTTCAATTCGTTCAGCTGCGCGTCGTCGCTGGCGTCGTATAGACAGCCGGGACGCAAGCTGTCGCCCAAGGAGAGAGAGACATCGTATCGGCGACAGATATCGAGGATGTCGTCGTACGCCGTGTAGAAAGGGTTCTCTTTGTGGTAGTGCATCATCCAAGCCGCCATCAAGCTACCGCCACGACTGACGATTCCCATTTTTCGTTTGGCCACCAAGGGCATGAAACGTAGCAAAAAACCGGCATGGATCGTGAAGTAACTCACCCCCTGTTTGGCTTGACGTTCGATCACTTCCAGCATCGCATCGATCGTGAGATCTTCGATTTTGTTGTTGCAATCGTGCAAAATCTGATACATCGGCACGGTACCGATCGGTACGTCCGCGTGCTTGATCACCTCTTGGCGGATCGCGTCCAGATCACCGCCCGTGGAGAGGTCCATGATCGTATCGGCGCCGTACTTTTGACACACTTTGACCTTCTCCACTTCACCCGCCGCATCGCTGGCGACGGCGGAGGATCCGATATTGGCGTTGATCTTGCAAGTCGCCGC
>CAZORY010000194.1:0-2401 GCA_964582435.1 uncultured Campylobacterales bacterium | reverse complement strand
TTCATCGTTTCGATCAGTTCGATCGTATGTTTTGAACTGGGTGCGATACCGGGCAACGGTTCGATGGTTCCGATGCTTTGAATATCGTAGCGATGTAGAAAGTAGTTGAAAAGTTCATGGTATTGCACCACTTTTTTAACGGGGCATCGCGCCATCTTCGCATCGAATCTATCCAAGAAGTTTCGCCACTTTTTTACGAACAATGCATAATTTTTCTCATACACTGCCTGGTGCGTGGGATCGAGTTCGATCAATTTCTCTTCGATCGCTTGCGCCATCCTCAAGACGTTATGCGGATCGGTCGAGTAGTGGGGATTACCTTGGGCATGGATATCGCCAAAAGCTCTGGAAACGGATGTCGGTACGTCGAGCATCGGAATGAAATGAGAAAGATCTAGAAAGCCTTTGGCACCGTTTTGAATGACTGGATTGTTCGCGGATCGAAGCAGTGGCGGCAGCCAACCGATTTCCAGCCCCGCACCATTGATGATCAATAGATCGGCGCGGCGTAGTTTGGCGATCAACGAGGGTTTGGGTACGATGAAGTGCGGGTCGTATTTGGAACTGGCCAAGACCGTTACGTGCACCAAATCGCCACCGATCTTTTTCGTGACCTCACCCATCGTCGCGTAGGTCGTATCGACACGGAGCGCGCCAAAGGCTGAAAGGGCCAAAAGGGTTAGAGTAAGAATCGTTTTTTTCATCACGCTATCTCCTTAATAGTTGTGTGCCCCGTGGGCACCGGCGGCGATATTGAGAGAAAAGAGGATTTCCGATAGGTTTTTTCTCTCTCCATCGATGACTTTCGTACGATCCCAAGAGTAACTCAGTCGCAAACGCGACATAGGAAAGGGGCGATACTCGATCATTGCCGTATATTTGTCGAGACGGTCGGTATCGATGTCGGTGAAGGCTGACAAATCGGTATCGTTTTTGGTGATGCGATCGTAGCGGAATCCGCCGGCGTAGTGGTTGTCGTATTGGTAGACGAGTTCGGTATAAAAACCGGCTTGCCGGTCTTTGCCCCCGGTCGTTCGCTGTTTGTGGCGTTCGAGATATTCGCTTTGCCAAATCAGTGCGCTGTAACCTTCGAATTGGTTGCGTACCGTCATATCGATGCCATACACGTCGCAACGCTTGCCATCATGTCGGCCATGCGCTAGACTGAGGCCGCCAAGCAGCGAGAGATCCTCTGTGGGATCGACGCTCGTTTTAAGATAGCCGACGATATTTCTGTGATCCGAATTGCCGAAACTTCGGTCGTTGCCCTCTTCGAATCCTTCGATGCCAGCCATCAGATAGGTTTCGGTGGGAGCCACCCACTGCAGTTGCACACCGGCGCCACCGATACCCTCGGGTCCAAAAAGTGCTTTGTAGATGATCGGTTGTTGGTCGAAATACCAGCTGTGCTGATGTTTGGCGTTGATGCGACCGAACGCGCTTCTAAACTTTCCGGCTTCGACGCGCAAGCCGTAAGGGAGTGCACGGGTGCGCACATACGCCTCTTCGATTTCGAATTCGTCAGGATGTAGGTGAAAGATGGCGAAAGCGTTGAAATAGGGATCGACCGTCGAGCGCATCGCCACTTCGGCGTAGTTGAAATTGAAGCCCCTTTTTTTATCGAAAGGAAGCTCCGCATCGCCGCTATCGATGAAGCCGGGTATCGCGAAATTTTCGTACGATTCGTTCGCGACGTTTCGCCCGACGGCGGCCATATTGAGAATGAAAGCGATATCGGGTAGATAAGCGTTTTGTGAAAATGATGCGGAGGTGTTGGGCGCTTGAGCATGTAACACTTGTTGTTGCTGTTTTTGCGCCAGCATTTCGATCTTCTTTTCCAAGATTTGCATATGTTTTTTCTGTGCCGCAAGCTCGGCGCGTAATTGATCGAGCTGGGCATCGGCAAACGACAGGGTTGTCGCCATAGATAACCATAGAGTTTTTTTGATAGTCATGATCTCTCCTTCTTGACTTTTTGAATAGATGATGGTGACGGTTGTTTGAGAGGTTCAGTCAATCGGAGGGGCACGAGCGAACGGTGCGTCGAAGCAAAAGCGTCGATGCATGCTCGCAAGAGGGGATACGATCGCCTGCGAAAATGTTGCGACATTCGAAAGCGTCGGTACGGGAGTCGGTGCATCGGCGCTATTTAAGTTGGCTTGAAGGATGCAGATTGGACACTCGTGATGGGGTTTGAAATCGTGATGATGGTGCAAAAGCCCCAGCAGCGTCGCGAAGATATAAAGTGTCGCGATGATTTTTTTTATCCGATGAAAATGCATGCTACAAGGTTCTATCCATCTAATGGCTTCATTTTATTGGGTCAAAAGTTGTATGATCTGCTCTGTTTTACGGCAAAAATCCCCATCTTTTTCGATCAAAAAAAGATCGTTGACACGGG
>CAZORY010000193.1:0-2468 GCA_964582435.1 uncultured Campylobacterales bacterium | reverse complement strand
AATTCGAAGGGAAACGTTATCCCATTTTCCAGATTACGGCGCAAGGGGAGATGGACGAATCGACGCCTCTCGCGCCTTTAAAAAAGCTGGCCCAACAACTCAACGGCTACTTGGGTAAAAAGACTGGAGCTCTTACCTTCGAAGCTCCTTTGATCATCGACTGAACCACAGCCCCAAGGCCACCGCCATAGGTGCGGCACCGACACCTAGCAAAAAAGCGACGGGATCGAAGAGCCCCGATTTGATAAGAGAGATGAGCGCACCGATCAAAAGAAGATACGCGACGATTCGATAGATCGAAATGGCAGGTTTGGCCGTCTTCAACCATTCCGTCCAGCTTCGACGACGCTTTTTGAGGCGTACTTTCTCTTCGGCCAGAATCGTTTTGACATCCATCTTCTCATCCTCTGGCGAATCTTCCCAAAGCGAAAAACGGTCGTCGATGCTTTCGACAGGATCGGGCCAGGAAGTGTGGGAGTCGTCTGCGGCACCAGAACTTACCAGTTGCCAATATCCGAACATCGAAGCGGCCAGCACGACCAGAGCCGTCAAAAATCCGACCGAGAAGTTGATCAGACCAACCCTTCCATCGACGGCCAGAGCGAAAGATCCACCCATCAAAGCCGCAATGAAAATAGCGACGAAGACCCTACCCATCGTCTTCGTCGTCATCGTCCCGGTCGGTATGTCGATAATCACGATAACGGGGATCGTTTTTCAACGCTTCCAACGAGGCCATCTGTTTTTTGTACGCTTTGTAGACGTTGAGAATCGCCCCGGCAACTCCCCAGAACACCCCCAACCAAAAGAGCCACTCGTAACCGAAAATTTTTCGCATCCAATAGCCGATGCCGACACCGAGCAATACCGCCACGACCATCGAGATACCCAACGAAAGGTCGTTGGCCCCTTCGATCACTTTTTTGATCTTCGGCTTCTGCGTTTCGGTCTCTTGGGATTGCATCAAAGCGCCCCCATCACTTCGTGGGCGTTTCTAATCGTCTCGTCGATCATCGCTTCGTTCATACGTGTAGAGATGAAGCCCGTTTCGAACTGGCTGCAAGCGAAGTAGAAACCGCGATCGAGCATCGCTCGATGAAATTTGGCGAAACGTTCGGTATCGCTTCGTAGCGCATCGTCGAAATTTTTGACGGGACGATCGTTGAAGAAGAAGCCGAACATACTACCGCGTACATCGACTTGAAGGGCGATGCCATGATCGTCGGCTGCCCTTTTAAGCCCATCCACCAGGCGTTGTGCGCGCATCTGTAGGACTTCGTAGATCGCGATATCGGCTCGCAATTGACGCACCTGTGCCAAACCGGCCGCCATCGCCACCGGATTGCCGCTTAGCGTACCGGCTTGATAGACCGGTCCTTCTGGGCTCAGATGAGCCATGATCTCGGCCCGGCCTCCGAATGCGCCGACGGGCATCCCGCCCCCGATGACTTTGCCCAGTGTCACCAGATCGGGCTTGACGTCGACGAGTCCCTGAGCACCGGTCAAGGAGGCCCGAAAACCACTCATCACCTCGTCGAAGATCAAAAGAGCGCCATGCTCGTCGCAAAGCGCTCTCAACCCTTGCAAAAACGACTCCTCCGCAGGTACCAATCCCATATTTCCCGCAATCGGTTCGATCACGACACAGGCGATGTCGTCACTGGCGTCGAAACACTTTCGCACACTCTGCAAATCGTTGTAATCGGCCAACAACGTATGTTTGGCGAAGTCCTCTGGAACACCCGGTGAATTGGGACTCCCGAAGGTCGTCGCCCCACTACCGGCCTGCACCAACAACGAGTCGCTGTGACCATGGTAACACCCTTTGAACTTGACGATATCGTCTTTTCCCGTATACCCTCTGGCCAGGCGAATCGCACTCATGACGGCTTCGGTTCCGCTATTGACGAAACGTACCTTTTCGATCGCCTCGAAAAGTTCGACGATCTCTTCGGCCAACGCCGTCTCAAGGAGTGTCGGGGCTCCGAAACTGAGCCCCTTTCTAGCCGTTTCCACGACCGCCGCCTCCACCGTCGGGTCGCAATGACCGAAGATCAGTGGCCCCCAGCTTTGCACGAAGTCAAGATAACGGTTGCCATCGATATCGATCAGATAGGCCCCTTCCCCTCTTTCGATAAAAGGTGGGGTACCGCCGACGCTGCCAAAGGCTCGCACCGGTGAATCGACCCCGCCTGGAATCACGCGTTTGGCCTTTTCGTACGCTTCGATGCTTTTGGTGTGTTTCACGATTTTTCCTTTTGAATGAGGTTTGGCACGATTATAGAGAAATTGGAGTTAATAAAGTATAATGCCATAGCAAATCGGACGAGGACCAAAGGCCAGGATTGAATCGACGCAAACTTCTTTCATTGTTACTATCTTTGATGATTCACTCGCTCGTTTTTCTCGCGCTCTTCCTCCTTCTCCGGCATACCCCGAAAGTGATGACCAGCAGCGGCGCCAAGCGG
>CAZORY010000192.1:0-2480 GCA_964582435.1 uncultured Campylobacterales bacterium | reverse complement strand
GGCTTTGCTGAGTCACCCTTTCGTCGGGTGATAGTTCTTTTTTGTGGCTACAGCCGGCCAAGAGAGTGAGAAGTAGAAGTGATTGTAGGAAAAATTTAAGACGATGGTGCATGGTGACCCCTCTGTTTTTGAGAGTATAATATCGAAAAAGATGTGAATTTGTCGTGGAGATGTGAAGAATCATGATCAAAATTTTCAATACGGGCGGTACTTTTAACAAACGGTACGATCCCGTGGAAGGAAGACTCGTCGTACCCGAAGACGACGAAGCGATCGGTGCCATCGTTTCAAGGATACCGGCTTGGCGAGTCTCGGTGGAGGGATTGATCTACAAGGACAGCTTGCAGATGGACAAGGAGGACAGGCATCGCTTGGCCAAGAAGGTCGTCACGGCGGACGCTCTTCGTATCGTCGTGGTACACGGGACCGACACGATGCGTGAAAGTGCGGCTGTCGTCGCCGAATGGCTGGGTGCAAAACACGACAAGCGGGTGGTCTTTACGGGGGCGATGGTCCCTTTTTCCATCGATCCGATCGAAGCCACGGCCCATCTCTCCATGGCGATCGCTTCGGTCGATTGCTTGCACCCTGGTGTCTATATCGCCATGCACGGCTTCGTTTCGCCTTGGGACCATGTGGTCAAAAACAAAGTGTTGGGCCGTTTCGAACGGGTGGTACGATGAGAGCGTTGGTTTTTTCGACACACCGTCAGATCCGCGACTACATCGCCGCCCACGACGACACCCTGTTGCCTAAGCTTTACACGATGGACGAGTGGATACGGCGGTTGGTGGTGGTGCCTGGCAAGATCTTCGTCGATGAGGCGAGCCGGGTCCTCTATCTCTATCGGGCTATCGAAAATCTCGACATCTCCCGATTGGGTTTCGACAAGAATTTTTTGGAATTCGTCAAAAATTCCGAATTTGTTTTCCGTTTTTTCGAAGAGCTTCACGCCGAAAGGGTGTCGATCGAAACATTGCGGGTGCGGGATATCTACGCCGACTACGAGGAGCATTTGACGCTACTGGAGGCGATTCGTGCCAACTATGCGGATTTGCTCGAAGCGGAGGGATTGACCGACCGAATCTTGGTGGAGGATTTTCGAATCTGCGAAGGGTGTTTGGAAGGATTGGCGCGAGTCGATGTGTTCGTCGATGGCTATCTGAGCCGATTCGAATGTGAAGTGCTCGATCGCATCGGCGAAAAGATCCATCTTCATTTCGCCGTCAATCCTTTCAACCGAAAACTGATCGAACGTATTGCACCCGAAGCGACTTTAGCCACCGGTGCCCGATATACGATCGCGTGGCGGGACCGATCGATCGAATCGAGTGAAAGGATGCCCGCTTTCGACCCTTCGAAGATCGAAGTGGCGGCCTTTGGCGAACGGATCGATCAGGTGGGATTCGTACTCAAAAAGGTGGACGATTTCATCCATGCGGGTGCGGCACCCGATCGGGTGGCCGTCATTTTACCCGATGAGGGTTTCGCCGACTATCTTCGGCTTTTCGATACTTTCAAAAACTTCAATTACGCGATGGGTACGCCCTTTACCCAGACACGATACTACCGACTGTTGGCCGATATTTACGAGGCGGTGGCGGAAGGTAGTGAGAGAGCGTTGGAAAAGGTGGCGGATACCGAGTGGTACGCCGCTTTCGAAGCGGTGGAGAGTTTCGAAGAGTTTTTGGCGTTTCTCGATCGTCTACCCGCTTCGGTACGGGAGTTGAAAGCGATGGAAGAGGTCAAACATGGATTCGCGATGTTCACGCCTTGGCTCAAAGGTGCTTCGCCATTGCAATGGCTGCATCTGTGGATGCGTCGGTTGAAAGATCTCAGTCTCGATGACATCGGGGGCGGCAAGGTGACGGTTATGGGTGTGTTGGAGAGTCGTGGCAAAGATTTCGACGGCGTCGTTTTGGTCGATTTCAACGAAGAGTGGGTCCCCCGCGTCGGCGAAAAAGATCTCTTCCTCAACTCCACGTTGCGCCAAGCGACGGGCATGCCGACCCGCACGGACAAAGAGAATCTACAAAAAAACTATTACTACGCGCTCCTTCAGCGGAGTCAAATGGCCGCTATCGCCTACGTAAGGGACGAAGAGAACCAGCCGAGCCGATTTTTGATGGAGTTGGGCCTTGGTGAACCACCTCGCAACGACGAACGCTACCGAGCCATTCTCGCCCCTACTCGAAACGCCCTCTCTCTTTACGACGCGCCGATCGTCGCCGACAATCCCTTTGTGCGCGCCACACGTTTGACACCCACTGGGTTGAAAGATTTTCTCGAATGTCCCCGACGCTATTATTATCGCTATCTTCTCGGCATTGGCAAGGAGCGAAACGATGAAAAACCTACACTGGGCACACTGATCCACGAAGCGCTGGAAGCGTCGGCGAAGGTCAAACGCACTTTTAAAAAACCCGAGGACTATTTCGAGAGTGTGATGGATGCGCTCTATCGCCGTATCGAAGATCCTA
>CAZORY010000191.1:0-2554 GCA_964582435.1 uncultured Campylobacterales bacterium | reverse complement strand
GCCCTTCTTTTCGATATGGGTTTTGGCCCGTACTTTGATGCGACCGCGTCCCGTCCGATAAGCGTCCATAATCCCCTTGCGGCCGAAAATGATACCGCCGGTAGGGAAGTCGGGGCCTTTGATATGTTCGAGAAGATCGTCCAATTCGGCGCCTGGATTGTCGATCAGTGCCAACAGGGCGTCGATCAGTTCGTCGAGACGATGGGGCGGAATGTTGGTCGCCATACCCACGGCGATCCCGTTGGAGCCGTTGAGCAGCAGGTTGGGCACACGGCTGGGGAGCACGTCGGGCTCTTGCATCGTGTCGTCGTAGTTGGGGATGAAATCGACCGTATCCTTTTCGATATCGCGAAGGAGTTCTTCGGCCAATCGTGTCATACGCGCTTCGGTATATCGCATCGCTGCGGGATTGTCGCCGTCGATGGAACCGAAGTTGCCTTGGCCATCGACAAGGGGGATACGCATCGAAAAATCCTGGGCCATCCGTACCAATGCGTCGTAGACTGCCGTGTCACCGTGCGGGTGGTATTTACCGATGACGTCACCGACGATGCGGGCGGATTTTTTGTAGGCGGCACGAGAGGTGACACCTAGTTCGTGCATCGCATAAAGGATGCGGCGGTGAACCGGTTTGAGACCGTCCCTGGCATCGGGAAGTGCGCGTCCTATGATGACGCTCATCGAGTAATCGAGGTAGCTACCCTTGATGCTTTCTTCAATCGAAATTTCCTGAATATCTTCGTTGTTTGCAAAGAGATCGGACATACACAACCTTTTGTCGTTGGTGAAAGCTGCTCCGATTCTATCTCAAATTTCCTTATATAATGGTTTTTCACGTCACGGATGCCGCGAAGCGGGAAAATGCCTAAAAATTAATCATAAAAAGGCTCCCCAACGCCATGGAAAATCATTATACTAATGGCGTCGATTTCCTCCAGGGGAAAATTTTCACAAGGAGAACTCAATGAAAAAATGGCTTCTTGCGTTGCTGTTGCTTCCCGCCATGGCATTCGCAGACGACAAACTCAATAGCGGTGATACCGCATGGATGCTTGTGGCGACGGCTTTCGTCATGCTGATGACACCGGCAGGTTTGGCACTCTACTACGGTGGTTTGACGCGCAGTAAAAACGTGCTCAACACCATAGGTATGAGTCTGGCTTCTTATGCGGTGGGTACACTGGTGTGGGTCATCATCGGTTACTCCATCGCGTTTGGAGACGGTGACTTTTTCGGTACGGGTAAAGTGATGCTTTCCGGTATTGGACCCGATACGCTGAGCGGTACGATTCCCGAACTTCTCTTCGTCGCCTTCCAGGGGACGTTCGCCGCGATCACGGTCGCCATCGCCAGCGGTTCGATGATCGAAAGGGTGAAATTCTCCACGTTCATCGTCTTCGCGGCCCTCTGGATCGTCGCGGTCTATGCGCCGATCACGCACTGGGCATGGGGTGGTGGTGAAACCCTCAACTTCGGTGAGATCGATTTCGCAGGTGGTACGGTCGTACATATCAACGCGGGTGTGGCCGGCTTCGTCGTGGCGATGATTTTGGGACGCCGAAAAGATTATGAAAAAGCGGCGATCAAACCTTTCTCTCCGATCTTGGTCGTTTTGGGTGCGATGCTGCTGTGGTTCGGATGGTTCGGATTCAACGCCGGTTCCGAAGTGGCAGCCGACGGTACAGCCGCTTCCGCTTTCTTGGTGACCAATATCGCAGCTTCTTTGGGTGCGATCGGTTGGGTAGCCGGTGAATGGCTTCTGTTCAAAAAACCCACACTCGTCGGTGCCGCTTCCGGTGCGGTCGCGGGTCTGGTCGCCATCACGCCCGCTTCCGGTACGGCCGGTGCCGGTGGAGCGATCATCATCGGGTTGGTAGGAGGATTCCTCGGTTTCCTCGCCGTCTTCAAAATCAAGAAGCTCTTCAAAGTCGACGATTCTCTGGATGCTTTTTGGGTCCATGGCCTTGTCGGTATCTGGGGTTCCATCGCGACGGCACTCTTCATCGCCGACTACGCGATGCCCGAAAACTACAACCTTGGCGCTCAGCTGGTCAGTCAGCTCGAAGCGGTCGGACTGACGATCGTCTATAGCGGTGTCGTGACAGCGATCGTCTACTTCATCGCAGCGGCTGTCACCGGTGGTGGACGTGTCGACGAAGAGACCGAAACGATGGGTCTGGATGAAGCGATCCACGGTGAACGTGGTCTCAACCTATAATCGAAAGGGAGTGTGAAAAATGAAAAAAATCGAAGCCGTTATCAAACCCTTCAAACTCGAGGACGTCAAAGACGCCTTGGCCGAAGCGGGTATCACCGGTATGACCGTCACCGAGGTAAAAGGGTATGGTCGTCAACAAGGGCACAGCGAACTCTATCGCGGTGCCGAGTATGTAGTCGATTTTCTTCCGAAAGTGAAATTGGAAGTGGTCGTCAAAGAGTCCGATGTAGAAACAGTCACGGCGAAAATCACCGAAGCAGCCCGAACGGGTAAAATCGGTGACGGAAAGATCTTCGTTTCCGATATCGAAAAAGTGATCCGTATCCGTACTGGTGA
>CAZORY010000190.1:0-2569 GCA_964582435.1 uncultured Campylobacterales bacterium | reverse complement strand
CAAAACCGAGACTCTCGACGACGCCGCTATCCGAACATGGCTGTGCAAAGAGAACATGCTCGTCAAGCGACCCGTCGTCGAGACCGAAGAGGGCGACGTGATCGTGGGATTCGACGAAAATCGTTACAAGGAGATCTTTTCATGAGTAGCCTCGCCATCGACATCCGCAAACTTCTAAAAAACGTCGTCGCCTACAAAGCGAGCGACCTCCACCTCGTCAGCCGAAGCGAACCTCAAATCCGTATCGACGGTCGTCTCGTCCCCCTCAATCTTCCCAAACTCGATGGAGAAGCGATCGAAGAGATGTGCTACTCCGTGATCACCGAAAAGCAGAAAAAAGCCTTCGAAGAGCACAAAGAACTCGACTTCGCCCTCCAGATCCCGGAAGTCGGCCGTTTCAGGGCCAACTACTATCGGACGATGGGCGACGTGGCGGCGGCTTTCCGTGTCATTCCGACCCATATCCCAAGTATCGACGACCTGGAGGCTCCTCAAATCTACAAAAAACTGATCCAGCGGGAAAAAGGGCTGATCCTCGTCACCGGTCCCACCGGAAGCGGTAAATCGACGACACTGGCCGCGATGCTCAACGAAATCAACATGACCGAACGCAAACACGTCATCACGATCGAAGATCCGATCGAGTTCGTTCACGAAAACAACCAATCACTCTTTTCTCATCGTAATATCGGTACCGATACCGACTCCTTCGCGGCAGCCCTCAAATACGCTTTGCGCGAAGATCCGGACGTCATCCTGATCGGTGAAATGAGGGACAAGGAGACGATCGCGGCGGCCCTCACGGCGGCCGAGACGGGCCACTTGGTCTTCGGTACCCTCCACACCAACTCCGCCGCCCAGACCGTCAACCGTATCATCGACGTCTTCAGCGGTGACGAACAGCCCCAGGTCAGGGCCCAGCTCTCCACGTCGTTGGTGGCGGTCATCTCCCAGGCGCTTCTTCCCAAAATCGGCGGTGGCAGGATCGCCGTCCCCGAAATACTCATCACCAATCCCGCCATCGCCAACCTGATTCGTGAAGACAAAGTCCACCAGATCTATAGCCAGATGCAGTTGGGTCAAGGAGAGAGCGGTATGCAGACCCAAACACAGGTGATGGTCAAACTGGTCAAAGGGCATATTATCGAAAAGAGCGAAGCCCTGCGTTTCTCCACCCGCCCCGACGAACTCATCAAAGCGCTTCAACAAATTTAAGAGGCTCCGCCTCTGCGCTTATCGCTTCGATCGTTCTCTAACACGGCCGATCCAAAAGCTCCTAACCATATTTATGCTATTATTGCGCCAAATTTTTCAAGGATGGTTCTATGAGTACTTGGCATCCATCGAGTTGGCGTGATTTTCCCATCAAGCAGCAACCCCACTACAAAGATCCCGAAACCGTCAAACGTATCGAAGAGGAGTTGGCGGGATTTCCTCCCCTGATCTTCGCCGAAGAGGCGCGAAACCTTCAAGAGCAACTGGCCGACGTCACGAATGGAGAGGCCTTTTTGTTGCAAGGTGGCGATTGTGCCGAAAGTTTCAACGCGTTCAATGCCGACACGATCAAAAATCTTTTCAAAGTGCTGATGCAAATGGCGGTCGTCATGACCTACTCCAGCGGCAAGCCCGTCGTGAAAGTGGGCCGAATCGCCGGGCAGTTCGCCAAACCCCGCTCGTCGGACACCGAAGCCAAAAATGGCATGGAACTTCCTAGCTATCGCGGCGACATCGTCAACGACGCCGACTTCGCCCCGGACGCTCGCGAGCCCAAACCGGAAAAACTCCTCAAAGCCTACTACCAATCCGCCGCCACCCTCAACCTTCTGCGCGCTTTTGCCCGCGGAGGCATGGCCGATCTGACCAAAGTGCATACCTGGAACCTGGACTTCGTCAAAGACAAAGCCCTTGGACGCCGTTACGAAGAGCTCGCCGAAAAGATCACTCAGGCGATGAATTTCATCAAAGCCTGCGGCATCACGCCGGAAAACACACCTCAGCTGCACGAAACGGTCCTTTATACCTCCCACGAAGCGCTCCTTTTAGGTTACGAGGAGGCATTGACACGTATCGATAGCCTCACAGGCGATTGGTACGATTGTAGCGCGCATATGTTATGGATCGGGGATCGGACGAGAGATCTCGACGGGGCTCACGTGGAATTTTTCCGGGGCATCAAAAACCCGGTCGGCGTCAAAGTGGGGCCCTCGATGAAAGAGGATGAGCTCGTCGCCCTGATCGACACCCTCAACCCGGAGAACATTCCCGGCCGACTCACCTTGATCGTGCGAATGGGTGCCGAAAAAGTGGGCGAAATTTTCCCGCCGCTGCTACGTCGCGTCAAATCGGAAGGGCGCCATGTACTGTGGAGTTGCGATCCGATGCACGGCAACACCTACAAAACCGACAACGGTTTCAAAACCAGAGAATTCAACAACATCCTCTCCGAAGTCAAACGCTTTTTCCAGATTCACGAAGCGGAAGGAACGGTCGCCGGCGGCCTTCATCTCGAAATGACCGGAGAAGATGTCACCGAGTGTACCGGCAGCCAAAGCTGTAACATCACCGTCGA
>CAZORY010000189.1:0-2575 GCA_964582435.1 uncultured Campylobacterales bacterium | reverse complement strand
CGTTCGATCTTCTCTACCGGTCCTCTATATCGTGCCATCTCGTCCCCTTATACTCGTCGTCGTTTCGGCGGTCTGCAGCCGTTGTGCGGAAGCGGTGTGATATCTTTGAACCACATCACGCGAATTCCTTCGATCGCACCGACGCTCTTGACGGCCGTTTCACGACCGCTACCAGGGCCTTGTACTTTGATGCCCACCTCTTTGATACCGTGTTCCATCGCTTTGGCCATCGCATCCTCGACCGCTTGCTGCGCCGCGTATGGCGTCGATTTCTTGCTTCCTTTGAAGCCCAACGAACCGGCACTGCTCCATGCGATGACGTTACCCGCTTCGTCGGTCACGGTGATGACCGTATTGTTGTAAGTCGCGCTGATGTAGACGACACCTCGCGCGATATTCTTTTTGACGATCTTTTTTCTTGTCGCTTTTCGTTTAGCCACGCTCTACTCCTTACTTGCTTGCCGCGCCGACGGTTTTACGTTTACCCTTACGGGTCCGGGCGTTCGTCTTGGTCTTCTGGCCGCGAACGGGCAAACCGCGTCGATGACGCAAGCCGCGATAGTTGCCCAAATCCATCAGGGCCTTGATATCCATCGCCACTTTTTTACGAAGATCCCCTTCGACCATATAGTTTTGTTGAATCTCTTTACGGATCGCAGCCGCTTCCTCTTCGCTCATCTCGTGGACACGTTTATCGTAGCTGATGCCCGTGGCGTCCAGGATTTTTCGCGACGTCGTAAGACCGATACCGTAAATATAGGTCAGCGCATACTCCAAGCGCTTTTTCTTGGGTAGATCAACACCTGCAATACGTGCCATCGCTTATCCTTGTCTCTGTTTATGTTTGGGGTTGACGCAGATGACGCGAACAATGCCTTTTCGTTTGATGATTTTGCATTTATCGCACATCTTCTTCACCGAAGGTCTGACTTTCATGTTTGACTCCTTACGCTCCGTTTCGCCGAGGCGAAACCTACCTGCCGCGGATGCGGCACCTAACATCGTGATCTCTTTCCAGGAAGCCGCGGTACGCACGGCGATTTAGAAAGTTGCGAAGCGTGATACACTTCATCGTTGCACTGACATCTCCCCTAACAGGACGGGCGAAGTGCCGCCCGACCGACCCTTGCATAAGCAGTGCCACTTATGCAAAACTCCTTCGCATAGATGGAAAAGGGGATGGAATGATACCTTAACCACTCTTATGGCTTACTTATATCTGTAAGTTATTCGACCTTTGTCGAGACTGTAGGGGGTCAGTTCCACTTTGACGCGATCACCCGGAAGAATTCGGATGTAATGCATACGCATTTTTCCGGCGATATGGCATAGCACCACATGGCCGTTGTCCAACTCCACGCGAAAGGTCGCGTTAGGGAGCGCCTCGATCACTTTACCGTCGATTTCTATGACGTCGTCTTTTGCCATTATTGCTCCTTAGGCTACCGAGAGAATTTCCGCTCTGTTTCCAACCACCGCGACCGTATGTTCGTAGTGGCTACCTCGCATTCTATCTTCACTGATCACCGACCACTTGTCTTCAAGGATCTTCGGTGTTCCGGACTTCTGGCAAATCATCGGTTCCAGACAGAAGACCATGCCGTTTTTGATCTTCGGACCACTTTTTGGTGAACCGTGTTCAAGATAGTTCGGAATTTCCGGCTCTTCATGGGGTTTACGCCCAATACCGTGCCCACAGAAACTGAGCAACGGCTTGAACCCTCTTTCTTCGATGAACCTCTCCAATTCGAAGCTCAACTCCTTGAATCGCAACCCGGGCCGGATGATTTCGATGGCGTGGTAGAGGGCGTCTTTGGCACAGGCGATCAGCGCTTCGTCTCTTTCATCGACTGCGCCGATCGGCATCGTGATCGCCGCATCGCCATACCATCCATCCAGCTCGGTGCCCAGGTCGAGACCGAGAATATCCCCTTCCTTCACTTTCGTGTCGTCGGGTATACCGTGGATGATCACTTCGTTGAGTGAAGTACAAACGGCTGCCGGAAACCCATAGAGCCCTTTGAAGGAGGGATTCGCTCCTTTGGAACGGATAAAATCCTCCCCCATCGCGTCGATCTCTTTCAACGTCATGCCAGCTTTGACGTTTCGACGCAGATAATCGAGAGTCTCGCCGACGATTCGATTGGCTTGGCGCAATTTTTCGATCTCGGCCGGCTTGCGAATCGCGATCGCCATCTACAAGCCTACCGCGCTGAGCGTTTCGTATTTACTCATATAGATCTGTGCTTCGATCTTACGCATCGTATCGAGCGCCACTTGCACGACGATCAATACGGCCGTACCACCGAAGTAGAAAGGTACGCCCATACTTTTGACGAGCACCCATGGCAACGTGGAGATAATCGCCAGATAGATGGCGCCCCAGAAGGTGAGCCGACTCGCTACTTCGTTGAGAAAAGCCGCCGTCGCTTCGCCGGGTCGGACACCCGGAATGAACCCACCTTGCCGCTTCAGATTGTCGGCGATATCCTTGGCGTTGAAGACGATCGACGCGTAGAAATACGCGAAGAAGATGACCAATAGAAACATCAAAATGTTGAAAGTGTAACTGTTC
>CAZORY010000188.1:0-2636 GCA_964582435.1 uncultured Campylobacterales bacterium | reverse complement strand
CACGGTGATTTTTTGGCAACTCTCCTTGATCGGCAAAGTGTCTGAGACGATCAGTTCGTCCAGTTCGCCATCGCGAATACGATCGTACGCCGGACCGCTGAGCACCGGGTGGGTACAGCAGGCGATGACGCTTTGAGCCCCTTTGTCCTTCAGAGCCTTGGCCCCTTTGACGATCGTACCGGCCGTGTCGATCATATCGTCGACCAATACGACGTTCTTACCTTCCACGTCACCGATGATGTTCATCACTTCCGATTCATTGGCCTTCTCTCGCCGCTTGTCCACGATCGCCATCTCCACACCCAGACGACTGGCGAAATACCGAGCACGGGCGACACCGCCGATATCGGGGCTGGCGACCATCAAATCGGGAATATTCTTGGCTTTGATGTGGTTGAGGAAGAGAATCGCTCCGTAGAGGTTGTCGACGGGAATGTCGAAAAAGCCTTGGATCTGTCCCGCGTGCAGATCCATCGTCACGACCCGATCGATACCTGCCGTCTGAATCAAATTGGCCACCAATTTCGCGGTGATGGGTACACGAGGAGCGGCTTTCCGATCCTGTCTGGCATAGCCGAAATAGGGCATCACCGCCGTGATCGATTTGGCCGAACTTCGCCGCAAGGCATCGGTCATGATAAGAAGTTCCATCAAATTGTCGTTGGCCGGCGCACCGGTGGATTGAACGATGAAGACATCCCGCCCCCGTACACTTTCGCTGACTTGACAACCGATCTCACCATCGCTAAAACGACGGATATTGGCACCACTAAGAGGTGCATCCAGGTACTTGCTGATCTCATAAGCGAAATTTTCCGATGCCGTACCGGCAAAGAGTTTATATCCGCGCATCTGTCTACCTTCGGCAAAATTGATGGTGCGATTATATCCAAAATCGACTGAATTCAGCGAAAAGACGACCTCTAAAAGTCGCGGGCCGCCACGACGATCGTACAGCCGAACTATGCTACAATAGTCGACACCAAATTTTCACAGAAGGAGTGTCTTCATGAGCAAACTGGATGAAAAGATCGAAAAATACACGAAAGCGTGCAAAGACCTAGGGCTCGACGTGAATGCCGATCTGGTCGAAAAGGTAACCCGTGGTTTGGGACCTTCCATCTACAACGCGGATGCCGAATCGGTCTCTTGTTCGGATAGTAGCGAGCTCGATAGGGTTCGAGAAAATTTTTTGAAGAAGAAACTGGGACTCACCGAAAACGACGAAACGCTGGATGCCGCCATCAAAGAGGTATGTGAAGCGTTGGGCAGTTCCAACCGCAACAAATATCGAGCGCTCTTTTATGCGTTGTTGGTGAAAAAGTTCTCGAAAGAGAGTGTCTACGCGTAAGTCTTCACAACAATGGAAGGATGGTCGGGGTGAGAGGATTCGAACCTCCGGCCTCCTCGTCCCGAACGAGGCGCGCTAACCAGGCTGCGCTACACCCCGATAGTTAGCGGGCGAATTCTAATGAAATCTTACTTACTTTTCCCTTAGCAAATAATTTTCCGATCTTTATCCAAAGAGGGCGAAGGTTTGGCCAAGTAGAATCCCTGGCCTTGGTCCACCCCCAGATCGATCAATTGCCGACAAATCTTTTCGTTGCCGACATATTCGGCCACCGTCACCATACCGCTGGCTCGGGCGAATGAGACGATCGAATCGATCAAAGCCTGTTTTTGGGGCGACGTTTCCACGCCTTTCATCAACGAACCGTCGATTTTGACGATATCGATCGGCGCTTGATCAAGCAGCGCGTAATTGGCGTAACCGGCCCCAAAATCATCGATAGCGATCCTCACCCCATACTCTTTCAAACGCTCCAATCGCGTCCGCAAAGAGTGCTCGTCGAAAGGCTCGTTTTCCAAAATTTCGACGATGAGCTTGGATGCCAACGAACGATTCGCTTGGACCGTTCGATCGATGATTTCGAAGATCGCATTGTCACCAAGATCGGAAACATTGAGATTGACGGCAATCGGTACATGGGATCGTTCGATCGCGTCAAAAGCGATTTGTAAAACATTTTTGGTCATCGTGGCATAGACCGAGGTATGCTCGATAGCCGGCAGAAACTCTCCCGGCATTACCACCTTGCCCTCTTTGTCACGTAACCGTACCAACGCTTCGAATTTGACGATTCGACAACTTTTGAAATCGACGATCGGTTGAAAAACGCAGAATATCCGATCTTCTGCGATCGCTTCGCTGACAGCCGTGATATCCATCGTATGAGGCACGAGGGTCACTGCCGTTTCGACGACCACTTTGTTACGCCCCGTTCGTTTGGCTTCGTAGAGCAATTCATCGGCCATTTTGATCGCATCGCTTAGCTTCTTGTATCGTTCCGGATGGAAAACGACCCCGCAGGAGATGGTCACGCGCAATCGATACTCTTCCCACTGAAAAGATGCGGCGGCTATCCTCTCACGCAAACGTTCGACGACTTTCGCGATCTCCTCTTCGTCGAGACGATGCCATTTGAGAAAAATCAAGAACTCTTCGCCACCGAATCGTATCACCCGATCTTCCGGGCGTACCCAAAGCTTTAACCTTTTGGCCACTTCGGAGAGTACGAGGTCACCGGCTTTGTGTCCGTACGTATCGTTGATTTTTTTGAAAAAGTCGATATCGC
>CAZORY010000187.1:0-2636 GCA_964582435.1 uncultured Campylobacterales bacterium | reverse complement strand
GTCCGAGCAGTCGACGATCCATTCGTGTCGTATGCGAAGTGGCGTGGCAGGCACATTTCGTGAAGAACATGTTCATTCGCCCCTCCAAAGAGGAGTTGGAAAATTTCGAGCCCGACTTCACGCTCTACAACGCGTGCAAAGTGACCAACCAGAAGTGGAAAGAGCATGGCCTCAACTCCGAAGTCTTCGTCGCTTTCAATATCGAAGAGAATGTAGCGATCATCGGTGGTACCTGGTATGGCGGCGAGATGAAGAAGGGTATCTTCACGATGATGAACTATTGGCTGCCGCTGGAAAACAAGCTCTCGATGCATTGTTCGGCCAATATCGGAGAGAAAGACGACGTGGCACTCTTCTTCGGTCTGAGCGGAACGGGCAAAACGACCCTTTCCACCGATCCCAAGCGTCGTCTCATCGGCGACGACGAGCATGGTTGGGACGAGCATGGAGTGTTCAATTTCGAAGGGGGATGTTACGCCAAAGTGATCAACCTCGACCCCGAAAGCGAGCCGGAGATCTATGGGGCCATCAAGAAAGGTGCGTTGCTGGAAAACGTCGTGATCGACGAAGAGGGGAATGTCGATTATACCGACGGTAGCAAAACCGAAAACACCCGAGTCAGCTATCCGATCGAACATATCGAAAACCACGAATGTACGCTGATGGGCGGACATCCGAAGAACATCATCTTTCTATCCGCCGACGCGTTCGGAGTGCTGCCCCCGGTGAGCAAGCTCAGTCGAGAACAGGCGATGTACTATTTCCTCAGCGGCTACACCGCGAAGGTGGCTGGTACCGAACGGGGCATCACCGAACCGGTCGCGACCTTCAGCGCCTGTTTCGGGGAAGCCTTCTTGCCTTTGCACCCTACCGTCTATGCCAAATTGCTGGGTGAAAAGATCGACGAACACAATGTTAACGTCTATCTGGTCAATACGGGATGGACGGGTGGACCCTACGGCGTGGGTCATCGAATGAGTATCAAAGATACGCGAGGATGCATCAACGCCATTCTCAGTGGGGCTATCAACGAGAGCGAGTTCGAAACACTGCCCATCTTCAACCTTCAAATCCCCAAAACCCTCGAAGGTGTCAATACCCAAGTGCTCAACCCGATGAACACCTGGGACGACCAAGCGGCCTATATGGAGAGCCTCAAGAAATTGGCCGGTATGTTCCAGCGTAACTTCCACCGTTACGACGACGCCGAAGGCGCCGATCAGATCGCAGCCGCAGGCCCCGCCGTCTAATCAGCTCCCGCATTTTGCGGGAGACCCCGTATCACATGTCTTCCCACCCACGATCCCTTCTTATCACCGGTTGTTCCAGCGGTATCGGCTATGTGTGTGCGCAGCGAATGAGAGAAAAAGGGTATCGTGTGTTCGCCACGGCCCGAAAAGAGGAGGATGTAGAGCGTCTAGCCAACGAGGGTTTCGAGGCCTGTCGCCTCGATCTGGACGACTCCTCCTCCATCGACGAAGCGGTACGATGGGTGCATGAAGCGACGGAGGGTCGATTGTGGGCGTTGTTCAACAACGCCGCTTACGGGCAACCCGGTGCGGTGGAAGATTTAACGAGGGAGGTACTGCGGGCACAATTTGAAACCAACCTGTTCGGGACCCATGAATTGACAGTGAAGATTTTGCCGATGATGTTGGCGAACGGAGGCGGCCGGATCGTCCAGAACGCTTCGGTACTAGGCTTCGTGGCGCTTCGATATCGCGGCGCTTACAATGCCAGTAAATTTGCCCTCGAAGGTCTCAGTGACACGCTCCGTATGGAGTTGGAGGGTACGGGTGTTTATCTCAGTATCATCGAACCAGGGCCGATACGTAGTCGTTTCCGTCAAAACGCTCTAGAGAAATTCGTGCGAAACATCGATCGAACAAGTAGCCGTTTCAATGCACTTTATGCAAAGAAATTGGAAACTCTCGAAAGTGACGAACAGGTTCCTTTCACACTGGGACCTGAAGCGGTCGCCGAGGCATTGTACCATGCACTCGAAAGTCCACGGCCCCGTATACGGTATCGCATCACTTTACCGACGTATTTGTTGCACGGCTTGAAACGATTGTTGAGTGATAGGTGGTTGGACGAAATTTTGAAAAAGTTGGAGTAGGCGCTCGATCACCCTTCCCATAGACCCATTTGGATAAGAACCGCCTTGATGTCGAAATTGAAGAAAAGCATCTTGCGGTCATGTTCTTCATACAAAAGGACATAGATTTTTCCGGAGGTTTCGTTGTAGTAGGGATCGGACATGAAATATTTGTCCCGTTTGGTCGTGATGTAGCGCAAAAAGGCGCGGCGGTTGAGACCTCTTTTTTCCTCTTTGATGTGATCTTTGTAAATGTTGGGTGACTCTTGGATGCAGTCGTCGTTGACGATATATGCGACCATCAGGAAAGGTGTCTCTTCGACCGTTTTTTGAAGGCCCTCTTCACTATAATCATCTTTTTCGTGCGCTTTGAGCAAGTCGATCAAATAACTTCTGATCTTCTCTCGGTGGTGGCAGTAGATCTCTTCTATTTTTTCCAATTCGTGGTTGTCTGGATTCACGTTATCCTCCCTGTCGATTGGCCCATTATACAGAAGGTAGGCTTTATATCAAATGATGGGAGTGTCAGAATGGAAGA
>CAZORY010000186.1:1327-2653 GCA_964582435.1 uncultured Campylobacterales bacterium | reverse complement strand
CGAATGATCTCGTAAAGGGTCCGCAGCACTTGGTCTTCGGTGATATGGGTGATCGGGCGAAGCAGCGCTTCGATGTTAGTTTCGCATTTGGCCATTTCACTTTTTCGCCGTTTCATTTGGGGATTGAAGCGGGTATGGAAATAGCTCAATAACGCTTGCGTCACTTCGTGATGGCGTATCAACACTTCGGTGATCGTCGTACGGTTGAACGCCAATACCAGCTGATTTTCGAAATCGATCAACGCATCCAACAAAGCCAACTGACGCGGGGAGAGATTCTCCAATAGCGTCAGCTGCAACAGGGGCGTATTGGGCAATGTTGGACAGCAGAGCATCTGTCGTAGGAGCTCTAAAATATTGGCCCGAGTCCGGCGTATCTCTTCGGCCCGCTCCTTGCCGATCCGATAGCGACTGACAAAAATTTGTCCCATCTTCGAGGGAATGTCGTAGGAGATTTCGCTGTGGACCGTCAAACCGATATTTTTGAGCAGGGGCACGATCTGGGTAAGCATGAAATGCTCTCGTCCATAGATTTTCAGATAGAGCCCCCCTTGCTCATCCTCGATGAATTCGGCGGTGAAGGGACGATTTTCCAACTCTTTGACAATCTGTTCGGGTAGTTCCAAGTCGTCGTTGCGAAGTATTTGCAGACATGCCTGCGCATAGCGTTGTTCCAAATCCATTCGTCCCTCCTTATTGGGTGAAATAGGCCCGTGCCTCTTTCGGTTCGCCAAGATAGAAGCCTTGCGCCTCATCGATCCCCAACTCTTTCACCTTCGCAAGCACCGCTTCGGAGTGGACGAATTCCGCCACCGTCGTCAGACCCGCGCCGCGAGCAAATTCGACGATCGTGCGTGCCACCAGTTGCGCATGGGCGTCTCGATGGAGATTGCGGATCAGCGTCCCGTCGATCTTGACGATGTCGATATCGAGTTGTAGAAGTTTTTCGAAGTTGGAGTACCCACTGCCGAAATCGTCGATGGCGATGCGACAACCGTAGGATTTGACGCGCCGGATGAACGCTCCCACTATTTCATAATCTTCGATATCCTCCGTCTCTAAAATCTCGAAAACGATATGCGGCGCCACATCCTGGTTGGCTTCTAGCATGGCGTAGATCCGCTCTTTGTCGGTGCGGTTGAGCATATCCTCGGAGGAGATGTTGACGCTGAAGTCGGCCCGATGACGCCGGGCGATCTCGATCGTGGCCGCCAAGATACGGATCGTGATGAGACCGCTTAGTTTCGCCTGTTTCGCCGCTTCGATGAAACGGGCGGGAGGAATCGTTTGGCCGGCTCCTATCTTCAGGCGGGCCAACGCTTCGTA
>CAZORY010000186.1:0-1227 GCA_964582435.1 uncultured Campylobacterales bacterium | reverse complement strand
CGATTCGAGCCTCTTTGGCCCCTCATCCTCGAAAAGTATCCCGAAATCGTCGCCACCCAACCGATAGAGACGGGCGCCATACTCTTCGGCGATCTCTTCGAGTCGCCGAGCGACCGCCACGAGCAGACGGTCTCCCACCTTCGTACCGTAGAATTCGTTGATATGCTTGAAACGGTCGATAATGACCAGCACCAGTGCCGGCCGATGCATTCGGGGCCATTGCCGCATGAACGCTTCCCGATTGCCCAGACCCGTCAGCGGGTCAGTCACCAAAGCCCGCTCCAGCTCCTGCCGGGCCTTTTTGAGGCGAATGTTCTCCCGCTCCGAGTGGAACACGAAATAGATGACCACCCCCAACGTCGCAAGGTAGAGCACCAAAAGCCATTCACCGATCCGATTGATTTTCGCCAGTTCCTTGGTCGCTTCTTTCGCATAATCTTTCTCGATCCGCGTCAACGCTCTCTCGTAGACCGGATCGAGAATGCGCTTGAGTTGTCGGGTGAACGAGGGATAGAGCTCGACGAAGAGCTTCAGATGGCGCATGGTCACGCTCAGCAATCTTCGTTTGTCGGCAGAGTGTACCTGCTTCACCACCTGAGAGAGGCGTTTTTCGTCATCGACCAAATCTTTCAGAAAAGTTTCGTCGAAGCTATTTTTCGTCATGAAAAAAGCGGCATTGATTTTCGAAAGAAGCAAAATGATCTTTCGCTCTTCAGGCGTCTCGATATCGAAAAGATCGTAAGCCTTGAGGCCTAGTGTCGGCAGGTAGATACCACTGTTTTTCAGCGATGCGTTGAGCGTGAGAAAGCGGTCGACCGCGATTCTCAGCGCCTTCAAACGACGGACGAATCGCGCCAGGTCCTGACGTGTCTTCGGGTAACCCCCCGCTTGTAAATGAGGCTCCGCAAGCAAATCCCGCGCCCTCTCTTCGAGGCGACGCATCGTGGCATAGATCTTGTCGTTGTCGTAATAGAGAAAATAGTTCGCTTCCAAAACGGTATACTGAAGATGGACCAGATTCAAATGCAGTGCCTGCAGTTCGCTTTGAATCCGTTCGTTATGCAAAAAACCCTCACGCATCCTCGTCTGTTGATAATCGATGAGCCCTATACCGATCAAGGCGGCCAGCATCGTGATCAAGAGCTTGGGGTAGAGTCGTTTCACCTCAAGGATTCTCCCGAAGTATCGCGGGCTTTTCGCCCGTCAGTGTCGTCAAGAAGGCGACCA
>CAZORY010000185.1:1507-2719 GCA_964582435.1 uncultured Campylobacterales bacterium | reverse complement strand
GGGCGTATCGTCGCCATCGCCGACGTTTTCGATGCCCTCAGCATGGATCGAATCTATAAACGACGGTGGCTCGACGAAGAGATCGTCGCGTTCATGCGCCGGGAAAGAGGGAAAAAATTCGATCCCTATCTCATCGACCTTTTTTTGGAACATATCGACCTTTTTTTCTATATTCGTAAACGGTTGGGCGATTGAGTAGAGACGATGTCAGTAAGCGATACAGTTGCGGCCCGATCGTTTGGCTTCGTACATTTTAGTATCTGCTTGTGAGATGAGAGTGTCGAGTGATTGATCCCGTTCCCATTCGACGGCGCCGAAACTGGCCGTGACGGGAACCGGTGTATCGCTCTTACGCTGCTCGATACGGCTTCTTAGTTTTTGGGCGAGGTGTACGGCATTTCCCAACGTGGTTTGAGGCAACAGTATCAAGAACTCCTCCCCTCCCCAACGCACCAGCGTATCGGTACGACGAAGGCTCTTTTGGACGGTGTCGGCCACTTTCTGAAGGACTTTGTCACCCGTCTCGTGGCCGAAAGTGTCGTTGATTCTTTTGAAATTGTCGATATCGAAAAAGAGAACGGAAAAAGGAACGCCATAGCGCTGGGAGCGTACGATTTCATGTTCGAAAAGCTCCACCCCGCGATAGCGATTGAGTACACCGGTGAGGCTGTCGGTATGGGCCATGACATCGAGTTTTCGGATCAGGGCGTCACGTTCGATGTGCAGATTGATCGTCGCAAGGCCGAAAGCGGTCGTATTGGCGATATTCTGCCAAAGTTCCAGCTCTTCTTTGTCGAAGCGGTGACGATGGCTGTAAAATAGCGTCAGGATATAGCGCGCCTCTTTCGACACGCGATTGAGAGGAATGGAAATAAGGGTCTCGATGTGCTGTCGTACCAAAGCTCGTTTGAAGGGGGAGTCGGCGAGAAAATCGATGTTGTCGACGAAAACGATCTGTTCATGGCGCGCCGCCAAAAAACAGGGTAGAAAGGTTCGTTCGGCACTTGGGTCCAGGAGATCGATCTCTCGTGAAAAGAGAGAAGGTATGTCGAGACGATCGGTGGAAGTGGCCGCTTCGAGTGCGAGTCGCTCGTTCTTCTGGCGCAATAGAGAACCTGCAAGCTCCTGATCGACGGTAGGAAGGCGATCGAGGATCGCTTGCAAAAAGGTGGAGGGATCGTCGCAGCGTATCGCTTCTTGACTGATGTGTGC
>CAZORY010000185.1:0-1407 GCA_964582435.1 uncultured Campylobacterales bacterium | reverse complement strand
CCATCCATTCCTTCGATCTTCAAATCCGTCACCACCACGTCGGGCCGTTCTTTATGGAAAAGTTCGAGTGCTTCCGGCGCATTTTTGGCGGTATGGATCGCTTCGACATGTTCCATCAAGTAGTCGGTGGTCATCCGGCGAATCGCGTCGTTTTCTTCGATATAGACGACTTTGATAGGAAGTTTACGAAGCTCCATTGACGGTAGGTCCCTCTCCACATGCTACGAATATAAAGATATTACCGAAAAATTTTTTTTCTTTAGTTTAAAACAGTGAATTCACGACAGAATTCGCCAAATCCAGGGTCGCTCTCACAAGGTGAAATTGGGTAGACTTGAGAAAAGAAAAAAGGAGGGCACGATGGCTGGATGCGAAGCGCTGAAAGAGTTGTTGGAATTGGCGGTCTTACCTGATATCGAAGAGGCGATCGACGAGCTTTTCGAAGGCGTGGCGGACGCCAAAAAGGCGGACGAGGATGTCAAACGCGAGTATGCCGAGCTCCAAGAGCTCAAAGAGGCGTTCACCGCGTTGTTGGAGGATATGGCCGAGGGCGAACTCGACGATGAAGAGTGCGTGCAGATCTACCGTGAATTGGAAGCGATGATGGATGCGTCGGAGCAAGAGGATGTGTGAAAGTTTGAAGGTCCTGGTCCACGAGGAACTACTGCCGATGGTGAAAGAGGCCGTATCGTTTGCCGGAGCCGATCGTAAAGAGTCGCTGGAAGCCTTGGTCGCCACCTTCGAGGAGATATTGGAGGATATCGACAAAAGGAGTATGGACGCGTGGGAGTGTGGCGAACTTTATGAAGAGTTCACCCGATATATGGCCGAGGGGGATTTTTTGGATAAAATAAGCTGATGGAGTATACTGCTCCTAGTCACGAACAATCGATGGGATGAGGAGGCGAGCGGAAGATGGAAGTGAAAAAGTGCGAGACATTGGAAGAGTTGCGTCATCAGATCGACGAAGTGGATGAAAAGATCGTCGAGTTGATCGCCGTACGCAACGACTACATCAAGCAAGCGGCCAATTTCAAACATACCGTCGAAGAGATCAAAGCCGACGACAGAATCGACGACGTGCTCAATCATGTACGCCACAAAGCGCTTACGTTGGGTGTTTCTCCCAACATGGTGGCCGACATTTACAAGCGGATGATCGACGCGATGGTCGAAACGGAGATCGCGGAGCTGCGTAATCGCGGTGCGTTCTGAGACGAATGTTGGGTATGGAGCCTAGCGAGAAAAGGATGCTCTTTTGACGATGCGGGATAGGCGGTTGCTCACCTTGCGAAAGCTGGTGCTTCGGACCATACTGCTTCTGATCGGCGTCAGCCTACTTTTCGAATTGGGGATGGGCTATTTTCTCAAAGAAGAGGCCATTACGAAACTGGCGAGAGAAGAGGC
>CAZORY010000184.1:0-2725 GCA_964582435.1 uncultured Campylobacterales bacterium | reverse complement strand
AACGACTACGACAAGAAAAACACGATCGCCGGCGTAGCGTATACCTACAACAAAAACGTCAAATTCATCGCCAACGGTATCTGGTTCGACGACGACAAACCGAGTGTCAACGATAAAAAAACGGACTACATGTTCACGGCGGAAGTCCACTGGTAAGATCCCAAGCGCTTCGGCGCTTGGCTTCGCCGGCTTCATCGAGCCCTCGACCCCCGGAGGGCTCGTCGAGCTTGCACATTTCATATCTACTCCCGGGAGAGGAAATCTTTTCCTCCCTTCTCAATCCCATTTAATCCAGGCTATGTAACAATTCCGTAACCCTAACGGACTACAATGCCACCATCTTATGGCCAAGGAGATCGTGTGAATCGATTCCTCGACACACTTTTTTCGAACACGACACGCTTTTTCGCGATTTCGGTGTTGATCGTACTCGCCGCACTCTTTTTCGTCCTTTTCAAAGAGGCCAAGCCGGCCATCGACGCATTTGGATTGCATTTTCTCGTCGACACCAAATGGGCGCCGAACATGGATATCTTCGGAGGGTGGCCCGCTATCTACGGCTCCCTCGTCTCTACACTCATCGCGATGGTGATCGCCACGCCGATCGCCATCGGCATCGCGATCTTTCTTAGCGAACTCGCACCCCCCATCGTCGCGACGACGGTGGGTATGGCGATCGAGCTGCTCGCAGCGATCCCTTCCATCATCTACGGCATGTGGGGACTTTTTTACCTCGCGCCTATTCTTCGGGACATCTGGGGCGGTAACGGCCTAGGTTTGGCGACGGCGGGCTTCGTGCTGAGCATCATGATTCTGCCGTTCATGGCGGCGATCACGCGAGATGCGATGAAAACGACGCCCGATATCCTCAAAGAGTCGGCTTACGGCATGGGTGCGACCCGCTGGGAAGTGCTCAAAGATGTCGTGATCCCCTATGTCAAAAGCGGGATCATCGGCTCGATTATCCTCGCTCTTGGCCGTGCCATCGGCGAAACGATGGCCGTAACCTTCGTGATGGGTAATGCCCACAAAATCCCCGATTCGATCTTCAAGCCGGCCACATCCATTCCCGTCACGCTGGCCAACGAATTTACCGAAGCCGACACCGATCTGTACTACTCCAGCCTCTTCTATCTCGCATTGATCTTGCTGGTGATCAGCTTCACGGTGATCGCCGTTTCCAAATTTTGGTTTCTAAGAAACCTCGAGGAGCAGAAAGCATGACGCGTCAAGAGCGAAGAATCCTCAAAAACAAGATCATCATGATCCTCTCGTCGTTGGCGGCACTATTTGGCACGCTCTTTCTCTTTTGGATCATCGGCGTGCTGCTCTACAAGGGTTTCACATCCCTCAATCTCGATATTTTCCGCTACGACATGGCACCTCCCGGCCGTGAACCCAGCGGTCTGCGCAACGCTTTGGTCGGACAACTGTTGTTGGTCGTAGGGGCCTCGGCGATCGGCGTACCGATCGGTATCATGGCCGGAACCTGGCTCAGCGAATATGGCGGTCGAAAAAGCAAACTCGCCCGACTCATTCGCGACATTTCCGACATCATGATGAGTACGCCCAGTATCGTCATCGGTGCTTTCGTCTACGCGATTTTGGTCGAACCCGTCGGCCATTTCAGCGGCTGGGCAGGGATCGCGGCTTTGGCGATCATGATGGTACCGATCGTCTTGCGTACCACCGACGATATGCTCCAACTCGTGCCGGGCAGCCTTCGAGAAGCGGCGATCGCCTTGGGTGCTCCCAAATATAAAGTGATCATCCAAGTGGTCTATCGAGGCGCCAAAGTGGGGATGCTCACCGGGATTTTGCTCTCCATCGCCCGTATCGCCGGTGAAACGGCACCGCTGCTTTTTACCAGTTTTTCCAACAACTTTTACAGCACGGACCTCAATCAACCCATCGCCTCTTTGACGGTGACGATGTTCAACTACGCCACCAGTCCATACCAGGATTGGATCGATCAAGGATGGGCCGCCGCGCTTATCCTCGCCCTTTTCGTCCTGGGCGCCAACATCATCGGACGCATCATCATCAGACAGAAAAAAGGACACAGATAATGGCTACCATCTGCGAAGTCACCCATCCGCATCTTTTGGAGGTGAAAAACTTCAGTTTCTATTATGCCGGTGCGAGCGAGCCCAACCTCAAAAAGATCAATATGCCGATCGGCAAAGGTGCCGTCACGGCGCTCATAGGTCCCAGCGGTTGCGGCAAAACGACACTGCTTCGATGTTTCAATCGAATGCACGATTTGTACCCGGGCAACCGTTACGAAGGAGAGATCCTCTTTCATAGTCGAAACATTCTGGACAAGAAAGAGGACCTCATCAAGCTTCGTACCCAGATCGGAATGATTTTTCAAAAACCGACACCTTTTCCGATGAGTATCTACGACAACGTCGCGTATGGTCTAAGGCTTCAGGGCATCAAAGCCAAAAGCGAACTCGACGGCAGGGTCGAACAAGCCCTCAAGGACGCGGCCTTGTGGAAAGAGGTCGGCGATCGCCTCAAATCACCCGGTACGGCCCTCTCCGGCGGCCAGCAGCAGCGTCTTTGTATCGCCAGAGCCGTCGCCGTGGAACCGGAAGTTTTGCTTTTCGACGAACCGACCAGTGCCCTCGATCCCATTTCCACCCAAGCGATCGAAGAGTTGATCACCAAACTCAAAAACAAAGTGACCATCATCATCGTCACCCACAACATGCAGCAAGCC
>CAZORY010000183.1:0-2735 GCA_964582435.1 uncultured Campylobacterales bacterium | reverse complement strand
AACGGGGAGGCCCCTAGCCTCGAACAGACGGTCGAAACCAATAGCGAGGCGGCTAAAGAGGGTACGAACGCGAACGAAAAGGAAGAGTCTACCATCACCGCCACTTTGCCACAGAAGGAGATGCCAAGCGGTGAACACGAGACGGTTGAACGACTCGACCGTTCCAAAGAGATTTTCGACAATTTCTATACCGAGAAGCCCGATATCGGAAGCGTCGCCCGTGAGGTGGAAGAAAAGATCAACGCTCTTTTCGAACTGGCATGTTTCGCGATCGACAAGATCACGGTTTCTCCTTACGACGAAGAGACGTTGCTGATCGAGTTCGGGGGAGAGGATGCCGCCTTGTTGATCGGTAAGGAGGGGTATCGATACAAAGCGCTCGCCTATCTCCTCTACAACTGGATTCATGGCAATTATGGATACCGGGTGCGTTTGGAAATCGCCGAATTTCTTCACAATCAGGAGGCGATGATCGAAAACTATCTGGAGACGTTGATTCCTCGGATAGAAAACGAAGGGCGTGCGAGCACCAAGGTACTCGACGGTATTTTGGTGCAAATCGCTCTCCAAAAGCTTCGTGAACGCTACCCGAACAAATACGTGGCGATACGTACGAACCGCGAAGGGGGACGATACGTCATCGTCAACGAATTCATGGAGAAGGGGTGAGCGACACCATCGCCGCCGTCGCCACCGCCAGCGGCGTGGGCTCCGTGGCGATCGTCCGCTTGAGTGGGGACGAAGCGCTTTCTATCGCCCGCAAAATCACTCGTAAAGAGGATTTCAAGCCTAGATACGCCCATTTGTGCAATCTTTTCGATACCTCGGGCCAACTGATCGACGAAGGGATCGTCATCTGGTTTCAAGCCCCTCGAAGTTTCACGACCGAAGATGTGGTGGAATTTCAATGTCACGGCGGCAATGTCGTCGCCGAAAAAATCTTGCGTACACTGCTTCATCACGGCGCTAGGCTGGCCGAACCCGGAGAATTTACCAAACGAGCCTTTTTAGGTGGGCGGATCGATTTGAGCGAAGCGGAAGCGATCGCCAAGTTGATCGAGGCCAAAAGTGAAGAGGCCGCCAAAATTCTGGCTCGCCAGATGAAAGGGGAGCTCAAAGTCTTCGTCGAAAAGGTGAGGGATCGGCTTTTGCGTGCCGTCGCTCATGCGGAGGTGACGATCGATTATGCGGAAGAGGATCTTCCCACGGATTTGAAGGAAGGGCTTTGGGTACAACTCCGTGAGATCGAAGAGGAGATAGAGCGTATCGTCGCGGCCAGTGAAAGACGGCGGGGATTGGTCGAAGGGTTCAAAGTAGCGATCGTCGGTAAACCCAACGTCGGTAAAAGTTCTCTTCTCAATGCGCTATTGTGCGACGAACGGGCGATCGTCAGCGAGATCGCCGGCACGACCCGTGACACGATCGAAGAGCAGATTCGTATCGGCACCCATTTGGTGCGAATCGTCGATACGGCGGGTATCAGAGAGTCCGTTGACACCATCGAAAAGATCGGTATCGAACGTTCCAAAAAGGCGATGGAAGAGAGTGATATCGTCGTTGCTCTTTTCGACGCTTCTCGTCCATGGGAAGCGGCGGATGAAGAGATTTTTTCCTTGTTGGAAGGGTTACAGGGTCGTAAAGAGATCGTCGTGGCGCTCAACAAACTCGATCTACCGATCGAGCTCGAGAACCCGCGACTGACGAGAATGGCACCTGTAAAGCTTCCTGTCAAAGGCAAAGGTGAGGCGATCGTCGCCATTTTGGAAGAGCGATTGAAAAAGTTGGGGGCAGGCGACGAGATATTGCTCACTTCGAACCGACAGATCGAAGCGGTGAAACGGACGGCGGAGGCGATCTCGCAGGCCGAAGCGCCATTGCGAGCGGGAGAGCTCGAAATTTTCGCTTATCATATCATGGAAGCGGTCGAAGCGATCTCTTCGATTTCCAAACCAGTCGATTTTAACGAGATTATGGATAAAATGTTTGGCGAATTTTGTTTAGGAAAGTGAAAGATGTGTGGAATCGTAGGATATATCGGTGAAAAAGAGATTAAAAGCGTCCTGATCGAAGGGTTGCGTGAATTGGAGTACCGTGGGTACGATTCGGCGGGCATCGCCGTCATGACGGCAGACAATATCCACTCTTTCAAAGCGGTGGGCAAACTTTCGAATCTAGAAGAGAAGACGAAAGATTTCGAATCCAGCGGTTTGGGGGTAGGCATCGGCCATACCCGTTGGGCGACCCATGGCAAACCCAACGAACTCAACGCCCATCCTCATATGGGCGCATTCAGCTACGTGGTGCATAACGGGATCATCGAAAACTATCGTGAGATCAAAGAGCGTCTGGAAGATGGGGGCGTAGAGTTTTTGAGTCAGACGGACACGGAAGTGATCGTCCATCTTTTCGAGAGCGAAGCGGCCGAAAGGGACGATCTTTTCGATGCCTTCAAAGCGACGATCGACCGACTCGAAGGGGCTTATGCCGTGCTGTTGATCACAAAGAAGGCTCCCGAGACGATCTTTTTCGCGCGCAAAGGTTCTCCGATGATCGTAGGTCGTAACGATCGCGGGGAAATCTTTTTCGCCTCTTCGGACGCTCCTTTGATCGGTGAAGCCCAAGAGGTCGCCTATATGGAGGATGGGACCGTCGGGTTCGCCACGCCCAAGGGTGTGGAAAGCTTCGGCGAGCCGCTTCACTTCGTGCCTCTTTCAGGCGATAAGCTCACGGCTCAA
>CAZORY010000182.1:0-2747 GCA_964582435.1 uncultured Campylobacterales bacterium | reverse complement strand
AAGATCGATGAAGCCTTTGTGACCGGAGGAGACGACGACCGGTACGCGAAAATGGGCGGTATTGGGAATCGCTTGGTAAGTGGTGAGCGTGGCCGATACCGAGATGGGCCCTTGGTTGGCGGGATCCAACGAGGCGATATTTTCCTGGTCGATACGCCACTGTAAATTGGCGTCGAGAGTGGTGGTGAAGGTTTGCGAAAGGCCTTGCGCGTTGGTGGCGGTCACTTCGACCGTTTCACCCGGCTTGGGCTCGAAAATTTCATTGGAAGGCGTGACGCTCCCGGATACCGTCAGAGTTTGGGCGGCGCTGTTTACCGTGGCTTGGTAGTCACTAGGGGGAATGGATTTGATGACCAGATCTTTTTGGGTGCTGGGATTGACGTTGGCGGCAAGGGAGGCTTCGGTGGAAGGGTTCGCAGGCAAGGTCGCTTCCGCGGGCAGAAGTATTTTGGCGGTGGCGGCGCTCGGCGACAAAGGGACTTCGTCGTTGAGACGGGCGATGTAGGCGCCCGGTGTCGTAGGGTCGGGGGTGAAAACGTTGCCATCGACGCCTTTGAGGTATCCGCCTTGACCATCGCCCAAATATTGAGAGGCGTCGACGCTGAAAGTCCCTTTGCGAGTGTAGTAGGTTTTGCCCTCGGTATCGATTTGGAACCATCCGTCGCCGCCGATCGCCAAATCGAAAAGATTGTCCGAGTGGATCAGTGAACCTTGGGTCATTTGAGTCGCCGTCGCTGCGACCCGACTTCCCAATCCCACTTGGTTGGCGGTGGGAAGAGCGGCCGATTCGCTGAGCGTCTGACTGAAGATGTTCGCGAACTCCGTCTCTTTGCCTTTGAAGCCGACGGTATTGACGTTGGAGATGTTGTTGGCCAGTGTATCCATGCCGTACTGAAACGATTTGGTGCCACTGATACCGTTGTAGAACGCGCGGTTCATCGCTTATCCTTCGGAAATTTCTTTGAGTCGATCGATAGGATAGTAGTGCGAGCCCATCTTCACTTCGGCTTCGCCTTTTTCGAAACGGACCGATTCGATCGGCAGGCTTCCGTAGCGGGCCGTGGCGATCGCTCCTGTGGGCGTCGTGTACTCCGCTACGATACGATAGCTGCCGACAGGCGCCCGATTGCCGGCGTCGTCCGTCCCATCCCAGCTGAAGGCATTGACACCTGCGGGTAGGTTGCCGAAGGTGAAGCTTTTGACCAGATGTCCATCGATGTCTTCGATTTTGAGGGTGCCGCTTTGGGCATCGCTCGGAAGATAGAGATCGAACGTGGGACGGTTCTCTTCGTCGAGCAAAATAGTGTCGTTACCTAGCGTACCTATTTTGCCGATAGCCGAAAGTGCGGAAAGCCCGGAACTTTGCGAAAGCGTTTTGGTAAGATGCTCCAATGTCTTTTTGGTATTGTCCGCTGCTTCGAGGCTCGCTAGTTCGGACGTTTGGGTCAAAATCTTTTCGCTATCCATCGGATCGGTGGGATCTTGATATTGAAGTTCGATCAGTAGCAATTTGAGAAAATCGTCTTTACCGAGCACCCCTTTGGGGTTGGCGACGACTCTGTCTTGGTCGCTTTTGTTGGGCGCGAGTGTCGCCGCGGTGTTGTAGGTATTCGTAACGTCCATTTCGACTCCTTCTTCAGACGTATTGGGGCACGATCAGATCGATCGATTCGTAGAAATCCGGAATCTCTTCCATCTCCAGGTAGCGGGCGGTGCCTGTTTGATCTCTTCGTTGTTGTCTTTGGTGCTGATGTTGCTGTTGCATATTGAACAGCATCTGCACGTCCGTAAAGCCCATCGATACCAGTTGGCTTTTAAGCTCCTGGCCTTGGGACGCCATCACGCCGATCGCCGTGGGATTGGAGTGAACCTGGATATGTAATTGGTTACCCCGGCTGAGCAAAGTCACCTCCACACTTCCCAAATCTTTTGGTTCGAGAGAGAGTTGCAAGCGGCTCATCGGCGGTTTGTAATGTTCCATCTCTTGCCGAAGGTTTCGGGCGAAGTGGCGAACCGTCTCTTTCGCGTCGACGATTTTTTGTGCTAGGGCCTCTTTTTGGCTCTCTTTCGTCGAAGGGGCGTGCGTGACGTTTTCCGTCGATTCGAAGAGCGCTCTTTCTTGCATCTGTTCTTTGCTTGTCGTGGTTTCTTCGGAGGAAGTTTCACGAATCGTTTCCTGGGAAGAACCTTTGCGCATCTGCCCTACTTTCGTGAGCAGATTCTTTAATGAATGATTCTCTATGGTCGGTTTCTTGAAGTTGGAAGCCGGGTGCAGGTATTCTTTCGTGGTATGCATCATGTGATCGTTCCGACCTTTTCGGCCTGACGATTTGGGTGCCTCTTCGGAGATTTCACCGACCTCGAGCAGAGCTCGTGATAGAAGCGGAGCGTTTGGTTTGTCGCGATCGGCACCGATGGGAGCGGGCCCTTTCGTTTTCTCGTTCGTCGTCGTTTTTTCCGGCACCCATCGACTCTCTTTGTCTTCCGTTGGGGCGTTTTTTTGCAGGCGATGCCACAAGAGCCTGGCGGCGGTGAGAGAAAGAGTCGGTCGATAGCCGCGTGTTTGGGATGAAGTCGCGATGGCCCTTTCGGATAGCTCTTTTCCCGCCACCCCCTCTTCGTAGGTCAACCCTTTGACGGCGATACCGAACTTTTCGGCCAGATGACGGAGACCGGAGAGATCTTTCGTATGTCTCAGCGATGCGATATCTACTTCTTTTTTCAACGAAGCGGTCAGTCGTCGAAGG
>CAZORY010000181.1:0-2757 GCA_964582435.1 uncultured Campylobacterales bacterium | reverse complement strand
ATCTTTTCGATCGCTTGCAACAACCCGTCGAAATCGGCCGGTTCGCTTTCGATCACCAGCACTTCGTCGAACTCTTTGATATCGCTGGCCCCGTTTTCGAGAGCCGTTTCCATCACTTCGTCATCCTTGTCGCTGCGCGCTACGGTGATGACCCCTTTTTTTTCGAACATCCATGCGACACTGCCGCTCGTCCCCAAACTGCCACCCATCTTACTGAACGCGTGCCGGACGTTGGCGACGGTACGATTGCGGTTGTCGGTCATCGTTTCCACCATGATCGCCACACCGCCAGGACCGTACCCTTCGTAGGTGACCTCTTCGTAGTTGACACCTTTGAGATTACCGGTCGCTTTGTCGATCGCTCGCTGGATATTCTCCGCCGGCATCGATACCGCCCGCGCTCTTTCGATCGCTAGGCGAAGGGCCGCGTTGGTATCCGGATCACCCCCGCCCGCTTTGGCCGCGGTCGTGATATCCCGCACCGCTTTGGTGAAGAGTTTGCCTTTTTTCGCATCCTCTTTGGCTTTGATGTGTTTGACTTTGGACCATTTGTTATGACCTGCCATTCATTGTACCTTTGAATAAAAAGTCCTCGTTTTTGTATTATAGCCGCCAAGCGATATAATTGGGCTAAAACTTTGGAGAATCGACGATGAAAATGGCTACGAAAAAAGAGATCGAAGAGATCAAACGACGACTGTTGGCGCACTATCCGAAAGCGGTGACGGAGCTTCGATACCGCAATCTTTACGAATTGTTGGTCGCCGTGATGCTTTCGGCCCAATGTACCGACAAACGGGTCAATCTCATCACGCCTGCACTCTTTGCAAAATATCCCGACATTCCCAGCTTGGCCAACGCCGATTTGGACGAGGTCAAAGAGCTTATCAAAAGTTGCTCCTTTTTCAACAACAAAGCAAAAAATTTGATCAAAATGGCCCAAATGGTGATGGAGAGATATGATGGCGAAATTCCATTGAACGAAAAGGAGTTGGTCAAACTACCCGGCGTCGGCCAAAAGACCGCCCATGTCGTGATGATCGAATACGCCGGAGCCAATCTGATGGCGGTGGACACCCACGTATTCAGAGTCGCCCACCGATTGGGATTGAGCGATGCCTCGACACCCGAAGGGACCGAGAAAGATTTGGTAAAAAAGTTCAAAACCGATCTACATCGCATCCATCAAGCGATGGTACTGTTCGGGCGTTATATCTGCACGGCGAAAAATCCCAAGTGCAATACGGAGTGTTTCTTGACCGATCTTTGTAAAAGCAAGGAGAGTTTCAAAGCGAGGTGATCATCGGGAGTGGGCGTCCACGAGGCTTGATCGAGGTATAAATTCGCAGGCCGCCGGAAAGCGGCCGACGATCAGAGACGTTTTTTGAAAATGTCGACCAGATCGTTCTTGTTCGTCTTAATAAGATCTTTTTTGAGGCTATGAAAAAGTTTCCCTTTGGCCCCGTCGCCAACTTTGGCCATCACGCGATCGTAAATGGTCTCGGGCAATCCTAAAAACCATTTGGGAGGGTTCTGTTCGGCGATCGTCGCTTCGATATCGGCGGCGATCGCTTCGATCACCTCCTCTTCTATTCTCTTTTCCAATTCGTGACGCTCACCCACGCTTCCTTGGGTGAACTCGCCCCGGCCTTGACTACCGCCTTTGAACTGTCCCGCTTCATCCGTCACGATATCCTGGACCTTCCAGTGAGCCGCCACATAATCTTTGGCATCGATCAGATCGAGTTTGACATGGTCGGGTTTGAGACCAGCTTCCGCTTCCAGATCGCGGGGTTGGGCTTTGTAGATTTTCATTTCGCCGAGATCGGCGACGATGACGATATCTCCTACTTTCATCTTTCTAGCTCCTTCGCTGCGTTTAATATAAAATGAATTGTATCACGCGGTGGTTAAAGGGACGATAAATCCTCGACCAAGGATTCCACGACGGCCGTCACGACACCTACCGATTCGAGGTCGACCCGTTCTCTATCGGAGTGTGGATCGAGAATCGTCGGGCCGATCGAAGCGATTTGAAGACCGGGGAATCGTTCGGCGAAAAGAGCGCACTCCAGACCGGCATGAATGGCCGCGTAGTCGGCTTGGGGTGAAAATCGGCGATAGATCGTCAAGACTTTTTCGCTGAAAGGATTAATCTCCGGCTTCCAAGCGGGATATTTTCCCTCCCGACGGCAGGAAAACCCCAAGGCCTCCCATCCCGCGACGCACTGTTCGACCAGTCGGGATAGCTCCTCGTTGGCCATCGAACGGGCCGAAAGCGCGATATCGACACGCTTCGCTTCCAAGACGACGGAAGCGAGGTTGACACTGTTTTGAGGAAGGTCCAATCTTTCGTTCCAGCTTCTGACACCATGGGCGAAACCAAACAGTGCTTCGGCAAGCTTCATCCCCTCCACGAGCAGATGCTTGGAATACGTCGAAGTGGGTTCGATCGTCACCCCCCGCCCTCGGACGATCGGCTCTTCTGTTGCCGGCAGCCAGATCTTCGCTCGTGCGCCTCGAGGAATGGCGTTGATACGCTCACCGCCTTCCAAAAAAGCGAGTTTCATCGTGGCATTGGCCGTCAACGTCGCACAGATTTCGGTGATCGCGTTGGGAATGTCGTCGGCGATATTGACCCCCGAATGGCCGCCGGGGGCCGTAGCCGTTACATCGTACCATCGGCCGTCGGTCGGTGATCTCTCCCAAGATACGGCCCGAGAGACGAAAACATCCTCACCGCCAGCGCATCCGATC
>CAZORY010000180.1:0-2762 GCA_964582435.1 uncultured Campylobacterales bacterium | reverse complement strand
GAAAAGGCGTGCTATAATCGTCGCCATCACTAATCAAGGATGCGACGATGGTTCACGAAAGTTCGTCTCCGTTGCTTGAACATCTCGTCAACCGCCTCAGAGACGCCCGATGCGACGCTTTTTCGTTTCGTTGGTCGCTCAAGGAGATCGCCAAGCAGTTGTTGATCGAAGCGTCGGCTTCGTTGCCCAAGACGATGCGAAAGATTCCTACGTGGCAAGGCGAATTTACCGGCTCTTTCATCGATGAGGAGCGAGTGGTTTGCGTGGCGATACTTCGGGCGGCCCTACCCATGCAAGAGGGTGTGATGGAGGTATTGACCGGATGCGAGGGAGGGTTTCTGGCGATGCGCCGCGATGAGAAGACTCATCGGAGCCATCTTTATTACGATAGGATACCCGATGTGGCGGACAAGACCGTGATCGTCGTCGATCCAATGGTCGCCACCGGCGGGTCGCTGCACGATGCCTTGACGCTTCTGAAGGCTCGCCGTCCGGCGCGTCTGCTCACCCTCAACGTCATCGGAGCCAAAGAAGGTGTAGAACGTGTCGCCGAAAGTTTTCCCGACGTCTCCATCCATATCGGCCGAATCGACCCGACGCTCAACAAGGAGGCTTATATCGTGCCGGGCCTTGGCGATGCGGGGGATCGTGCCTACAACACGCCTTAGAGAGGCTCAAAGAGGTAGATAGACTTTGTCGATCATCTCCTGATATTCGGCCCAGGGGTCGCTATCGATCGTGAGGCCACCCCCGCTTTTGTAGATTTTTTCGCCCCGTCGTTCTTCGATAAAACGGATCATCACCGCACTTTCGAGATTTTTCCCATCGAAGTAGCCGAAGACCCCCGTAAAAAAGCCTCGATCGTGAGTTTCCACCGCTTCGATGATGTCGCAGGTGCGTTTTTTGGGCGTACCGGTGATGGAGCCGGCAGGGAGCATCGCCTCTAGAATCTCGCCCAATCGAGCGGGCCAATCGGCGGGGAGTTTGGCTTCGATATGGGAGCTCACTTGCAAGAGTGTCTTGTCGGCGGCTTCGATACGATCGATATAGCGAAATCTTTTGACCTGGACGTTGGTTGCGACGATACCCAAATCGTTACGAAGTAGATCGACGACCATCACATGCTCGGCCATCTCCTTCGCGTCGGCCAAAATTTTACGCTCGGCGTCGGGAACGGCGGCGTCGATCGTGCCCTTCATTGGAAAGGTCGCGATCCTGTCGCCTTGGATCTTGACGAAGGGCTCGGGTGAAAAGCAGACGAAACGTCCAGGCCAAAGGAGCTTGTAAGGGGCGTTGGCGAGAGCGAATATCTCCGGTAGGTTCAAAGGTGTTTCGATCGGTGTGGAGAAGGTGAGATTGAGCAGATAGGTATTGCCTCGTTCGATCTGCTCGACGATGCGATCGAAAGCCCGTCGATAGGTCTCGAAAGGTACGGGGGCTTTTTGCAAGATGGCGTGTCGGAGATTGGAAGATGATGCGGGGGGCTTCGTATCTGGGATGGAAGGGGTTTGAAACCGTATGCCGCCCAATCGATCGATCGGGCGGACGATCGCCTCCTTTTTGTCGTAAGAGACGATAAAAAGAAATGGCGTGCCGGCAGCGGCCAACCGGGAGATTTCGGCGAAGCCGTCAGCCATTGGCCAGTATCAGGCGTTTGAGGGCGGCCATTCGGACGACGACCCCGTTTTTGACCTGTTCGAGGACTTTGCAGCGAGGATCGGCGAGCATTGCGTCGTCGATATCGATGTTGCGATGGACGGGGCCGGGATGTAGCAGCAGAATGTTTCGATCGCCGATACGCTCTTTGGTGATGCAGTAGTCGCTGGCGTAGTCTTTCAGACTGGCGTAGATCGGATGGGCATGGCGTTCGGTCTGGGTGCGAAGACTCATGATGATATCCACGTCGTCTAGGACGTCGTCGAGCTTCGTGGTGGTCGGCAGGTCGGTTTTGGGTAGGAAGTGGGGTGGGGCGACGAGAACGACATCGATGCCGAATCGCGGCAACAGGCGGATGTTGGAGTTGGCGACGCGGGAGTTTTTGATGTCGCCGACGATGGCGATCTTGTGTCCTTGGAGTTCTCCTTCAAAGTGTCGGTGGATCGTGAAAAGATCGAGCAATGCCTGACTGGGGTGGGCGTGGGCGCCGTCACCGGCGTTGAAGATCGCACACTGCACATGGCGAGAGAGTTGGTAAGGGGTACCCGCTTGGGCATGGCGGACGATGATCGCGTCGGGCCCCATCGCATCGAGGTTGGCGGCGGTGTCGTAGAGGGTTTCGCCTTTTTTGGTCGAGCTTTTGGCCACATCCAGATGCACGACATCCGCACCCAGTTTTTTGGCGGCGATTTCGAAACTGCTACGGGTGCGCGTGGAGTTTTCGAAAAAGAGGGTGATCACCAAGCGGTTTTGCAGAAGTTTGGCCGGCGGTTTGCGCAAGAAGCTTTCGGCATCTTCGAACAGCGATTCTATCTCTTCGTACGTCAAGTCGTCGGTGGTGATGAGATGCCGCATCGATACTCTCCGGTTTTAAATGCGATTATAGCAAAAAGTCTTGCAAAGCAGAGGAGGCGTTGTGCCGAAATCTCGAGCGGTCGAAGCCATGAATCTTTACGATAGCGAACGGTTCGACGCAACAGTACGTCAAGTAGGAGTAGGAGGGAATGAACAGACGTGACGTACTGCTGGGGCGAACCGCCCGAAGGCGGTTCATCAAATTTTAGTAGGAAGCGTGGAATTTGTAGTCGAGTTGGACCCAGTATTTG
>CAZORY010000179.1:1432-2766 GCA_964582435.1 uncultured Campylobacterales bacterium | reverse complement strand
TTTTCGACGATATCGAAACGTTTTTTGATACCCCGGTATCGACGCAGATTCATACGTATCGCTTCCAAATCCTCACCTGCCTCCAGCGCCGCCAAAATCGCCAACGCCGCATCGACGGCGATATGCTCGCCAAATCCGAAGACTTCGAAAACACCCAACTCTTTGAGTTCGAAACGCATATGCGGCGCACCATCGACGAGAACGTACTCCATGCGCGACAGATCACGACTGGGATAAAGTTTGATTTCGGCAGGTTGGTGGGCCAAAAACGGGTCTTCGCCATTGACGACCCGGATGGCGGCCAGTTGCATGAATCGTTCGTACGCCCCGTAAAAGCGATCCAAATCGTAATCGTAGTACTCCATATGCTCGGGCTCGACGTTGGTGACGATCGCCATGTAAGGGTGGCAGTTGAGGAAGCTGGCATCGCTTTCGTCGGCTTCGAAGACCACCTCGTCGTTGGAGGCCGTGCGGACATTGGAATGAAAAGTTTTGGCGATGGCCCCGATGACGGCGTTGGTATGGGGTAGGAGTTCGGCCAACATCGCCGAAGTGGTACTTTTACCATGGGCCCCGGCAACGGCATAGACCTTCTTGTCTCGTAAAATGAACGATAGGGCTTCTTTGCGAGCGTAGAGAGGAATGCCAAGCTCTTTGGCACGAATATATTCGGGGTTGTTCTTGCGCACGGCGGCCGAGTGGATCACCAGATCGGCCCCCTCCACCGCATCGGTATGATGGGGAATCGTGATCTTCGCACCATACTTGAGCGCCAGTTCGTCGGTGATCTCGCTCTGTCTGATATCCGAACCGCTGATCGTGTACCCCTCGCCCGCCATGAATTTGGCCAAAGCCGAAATACCGATACCGCCGATGCCGATGAAATGGATCCTTTTCACTCGTGCATCCATCGACTATTTTTTCAGATTGTCCAATTCGGCCAAGGCCTCTTCGAGGGCTTGGGCCTTCTCTTGCAAAAACCCTTCCACGCTTGGCTTGAAGTTGGTCAGAAAAAAGCTGTATCGTTCATGATCGTTGGGACGCTCGGTATCGACCAACTCGTCGATGAAATCGTCCAGGCTCGTCTGCGAAGCGCTCGCGGCGATATGGGGCATCATCGCCTCGCTGATCGTCGCATCGTCGGCTAGATAGTGAAGAATCAAAAAGATCTCTTTGGCACCCTTGAAATCGTTTTCGCTCCATCGCTCGATACCGTGCTCGTATATCCCTCGCATCGTATAGAGATCTTCGTCGCTTGCGATATCGAAAAAAGTCCGATCGGTCAGTTTCTGCCCCAATCGATCGAAAGCGGTCTGCAAAATCTCGGTATAGAG
>CAZORY010000179.1:0-1332 GCA_964582435.1 uncultured Campylobacterales bacterium | reverse complement strand
ATGATACTCTCATTGATGATAGTCACATTCATTCTGACCGCAGGTTGTACGGCGGTCTTCATTCGACTGGCCCCACGTTTCGGCCTCGTCGACATGCCCAACGAACGGAGTATGCACACCCATCCGATTCCTAGAGGTGCGGGCATCTGTTTTTCACTCGTCGCTACGTTGATGACGCTGCTTCTCGCCTCCTTCGACATCAATTTGATGCGACAACATCTAGGGATCGTCGTCGCCATTCTCATCGTCTTTCTCGCCGGTTTTATCGACGACAAGAGAGGCCTTTCACCGAAAGTGAAGTTTCTTTTCATCCTGGGCGCCATCGTTTTGTTATGTCGTAACGACATCTGTATCGATACCCTTGGACACTATCTTGGCCTCACGATCGATCTACCTACCTGGATCGCCATCCCTTTCACCTTTTTTGCCATCACCGGCTTCACCAACGCCCTCAATCTCATCGATGGTCTCGATGGATTGGCCGGTATGATTTCACTGGTCATCATGGGGGCTTTCTTGTGGATCGGGTACACCAACCATGACGAGCTGATGGTGATTCTAGCCGCCATTTTCATGGCGGCCGTCGCCGCTTTTCTACTCTTCAACTGGTATCCGGCCAAGGTCTTCATGGGAGACAGCGGTTCACTGACGCTAGGCTTCGTCATCTCCATCCTCGCGGTTCGCGCCACCCATTTCATCGAACCGACCGCCGTGCTTTTTATCGTAGTACTCCCTGTGTTGGACACTTTCATCGTGATGACCCGTCGTATCCAACGGGGACTCTCACCTTTCAGCGCCGACAAAACCCATATGCATCACATTCTTTACAACCGGTACGAAGACATCCCCTATACGACGATCCTGTTGGTCTACATTCAGATCGCCTTCACGATCATCGGCGTCCAGCTTCGTCACGCCGACGGTTTCTTGTCGTTGATTCTTTTCGGAATACTTTTTTTCATCATGTTGAATCTCTTCGATCAACGCATCAAACGTCGCCCGAAAGAGAAGAGAAAAAGGAGATTGCCTTTCCGCGACTAGCGGGCCCGAAAAGCTGGACCCGCATTCGCACGGTCAGACGTTTTTGAGGAAAGTCGCACCCAACCCCGCATCGTCGAAAGCTTTTTTTCCGCCCGTGAGCACTTCCGGGTTTTTGATGCCGTTGAGTTTGTAGAAGGTCGCCGCGAGGGAGTATGGTTCGAACTGAAAGGAGTTTTCGGCCGGTTCGAGAAAGAGCCTTGCAGCATACTTTTTGACGACGGTCTCTCCCACGATGCCAAGATGGTTGACATACTTCTTGCCACCGAACCACATGACGCATTGATTGTTGCC
>CAZORY010000178.1:0-2776 GCA_964582435.1 uncultured Campylobacterales bacterium | reverse complement strand
GCTCGTCCAAACCCGGCTTCACCGCTTCACTCCGTAAGCGTACCACCTCTTCGAGCAGCCCTTTCTCGTAGGCCATCGACTCTTTCAACAATGTCACGAGATTGGGGATGAGATCGTACCGTTTTTTAAGCAGAGCATCGATCGTCGCGAAGAGATTGTCGCACTGATTGCGACGGGAAACAAGGGTATTGTAAAACAAAACGCCGATCACCAAAAGGATGACGACGACAATAAGGAGATTGGTCATAGAAAAAACCCCCGGCTTCGTGGATAAATAAGGGTGCTACGAAACACCCACCGATATAGATTATACCAATCTTTTACCGGGGAGAGGAAGATCAGCTCTTTTTCTGTTTTTCCATACGCTTACGCACATGTGGATCAAGATAGCGCTTGCGAATCCGAATATTCTCCGGGGTTACCTCCACCAATTCATCCTCTTCGATCCACTCCATCGCCCGCTCCAGGTTCATCTCCCTCGGTGGCACCAATACGATCGCATCGTCGGCTCCCGAAGAGCGGACGTTGGAGAGTTTTTTCCCTTTGATCGGGTTGACTTCCAGATCGTTGGGACGGGCATGTTCACCGATAATCATACCGACGTAGACTTCGGTCTGAGGCTTGATGAAGAGGGTCCCTCGATCTTGGAGATTGAACAGGGCATAACCCAACGCTTTGCCGTTTTCCATCGAAATCAACGCTCCGTTGGTCCGATGTTCGACGTTGCCTACGAAGGTGCGATACTCCAAAAAGGAGTGATTCATCACCCCTTCCCCTTTGGTATCGGTCAAAAACTGGGTACGAAAACCGATCAAACCTCTGGCCGGAATTTCGAACTCGATGCGCGTCGTACCGTCAGGCATCGGCGTCATCGTGGTCATCTCCGCCTTACGTCGACCCAGCTTCTCGATGACCGCACCGCTGAACGTTTCGGGTACGTCGATCACCAGATGCTCGTAAGGCTCCAGACGTACGCCGTTTTCTTCCTTGATCACAACTTCGGGACGGGAGATCAAAAATTCATACCCCTCTCGACGCATATTCTCCGCCAAAATACCGATCTGAAGTTCCCCTCGTCCAGAGACTTTGAAACTCCCTTCGCCCAACTGTTCCATCCGCATCGCGATGTTGGTCTCCATCTCCTTTTCGAGCCGCTCTCGTAGCTTGTTGGCCGTGACGAATTTCCCCTCTCTACCTGCGAAGGGACCGTCGTTGACACTGAAGATGACCGACAGCGTGGGTTCTTCGATATGCAAAGGATCGAGAGGTTGGGGATCGGATACGTCGGTGATCGTATCTCCCACGTCGATGGCGCCAAAGCCTGCGATGGCGACGATATCACCCGCCTGGGCCTCGTCGATTTCGATCCGTTCCAACCCAAGAAAACCGATCAGTTTGGAAATACGTCCTTTCGTCATTTCTCCGTTGGCCTTGGCCAACGTCACCTGATCGCCCGATTTGAGGCGGCCGTTGAAAATACGGGCGATACCGATACGACCCACGTAATTGTCGTAATCGAGCGTGAACACCTGGGTCTGAAGAATATTCTCCTCACTCCCTTCAGGAGCAGGTACATACTCCAAAATCGCTTCGAAAAGCGGGGTGAGATCTTTGTTTTCGTCTTCCATGTTCCATTTGGCGTAACCGTCTCTTGCGGCGGCATAGAGCACGGGGAAATCGAGCTGTGTCTCGTCCGCCTCCAGCGCCACCAACAGATCGAAGACCTCGTCCACGACGCGTTCGGGCTCGGCGGCCGGCTTGTCGATCTTGTTGACGACGACGATGGGACGAAGCCCCAAACCGATCGCTTTCTTGAGTACGAATTTGGTCTGGGGCATCACCCCCTCTTGCGCGTCGACCAGTAGCAATACACCGTCGACCATTTTGAGCACTCGCTCCACTTCCCCGCCGAAATCGGCGTGACCGGGCGTGTCGATGATATTGATCTTGTAATCGTTGTAGCGAATGGCGGTGTTTTTGCTGAGGATCGTGATCCCCCGCTCCTTTTCGATATCGTTGTTGTCCATGACGCGCTCGGCCATCTCTTTATGGGCTTCGAAAGTTCCGGATTGCTGAAGGAGCCCGTCCACGAGAGTCGTTTTGCCGTGGTCGACGTGGGCGATGACGGCGATGTTTCGGATATTTTGCATGGGTGTCGTGTCCTAATGAAGTATGTAGAATTTCGCGCATTATACCCAAAAAATGCGTGTATCGTTTTGGAACGGGGTTTGCTTGTCAACTTGACAGACTTTTATGAAAGAGGTATGCCATGACCGTCTTGTCACCCGTTCCTCTCAAAGAGCATGGAAATCCGAAAAATAGCCTCTTCACAGGAGACATACCCCTCAACGAGGATCGTTCCGCCCTTTTCGGAAAGCTATTCGAAACGCTGCTTCCCAAGTTGAGCGCTCTTCAAAAGATCTCCCCATCCTCGACACCGTCGCAACAAGGGAATGCCGCGACACCAAAAGGGGAGGGCGAGAGGATCGAAAAGACGAGAGGGCTGGATCCTTGGATGAAAACGCTGCTTTCGCTATCGAGCGGAGTCGAAGAGACGCAAGCGGAGCCGAACCTCGCCACTTTGATCCGTGCTTTGGAGCAAGACCATAGTGTCGATCGACGATCGGACACCATCACGATACTCGAGCGATGGATAGAAAAATCGTCGCAATCAAGCAAAAGAGTCGATCCTCTATCGATCGCGAAATTTCGGGGCAAAGCCCTTCGACGACTGACCGCTTCGTTGAAAAAAGAAGTAGATATCGCATCGCTGAGA
>CAZORY010000177.1:0-2914 GCA_964582435.1 uncultured Campylobacterales bacterium | reverse complement strand
GGCGACGTTTTGGTAGAAACGGATATCGAAGTAGGTGTACTGAATCCCTAGAAATTGTGCCGTCGTGAAAGCGGCGAATCCGGCGATGAAAGAGGGTAACAAGACATCGTAGAGTATAACACCGATGATGAGCACTTCGACTCCGAAGATCGCCCCGGCGATCGGCGTACCGAAGACGGCCGCGAAACCGGCACTGATCCCACAGATGACCAACTTTTTCCGATCTTCGGGCGAAAATCTCAGAAGATCGGAAACCCATGACGCAGCCCCGGCCCCGATCTGGGCACCGGGACCCTCTTTACCGACCGACCCTCCCGAAAAGATCGTCAATACCGTCGCGAAAAGTTTCACCGGAATCACCGCTAAATCGATCTTTCCGTGGCGTTTGTGGACCGCTTCGATCACCTTTTCGGTCCCATGCCCTTCGGCACTTGGGGCCAACGTCTTGACCAAAACGACCGTCAACGTCAATCCGACCGGTAAAAGATAGTAGTAATGAAAAGGAAGCTCTCCTTGACTCTTTTCGGCCAATTGGAGGATTTTTAGAAAAAGCGTCACGATCGCACCGATCATCACACCGACGAAAGAGGAGAGAAAAAGCCATTTGGTCACACTGAAAAAGATGGCGGTCTGTTCGGTAAAATGTCTTCGAAGCATGGTTGTCCCTGCATGCGAGCGTTGGAAAAATTATACTCCTCGTTTGATTAACGATAGGTAATGCAGGATGGGTCGGGACGTATGGAGCGATCGTATTGCGGCAGATCGTTACGTATTTTTATGTCCGATGCGCCGCCAACTCTCTTCGATATTATCCGGATCGAAATAGATCGACTCGGAGGGAAAGGCGAAGCTCAGACCGTGGCGTTCGAGAATCTCCCAAATTTTGAGCAGCACGTCTTGTTTGACCGCTAGCCACTCTTGCCAAACGACGCTTTTACTGAAACAGTAGACCAAGATATTGATCGAAGAGTCGGCGAATTCGTCCAAATAGACCAGAAGGGTCGATTTGATGCCGTATTTATCCTCCCAAGAGACCAGTTTGGACGCTCGTCGTTGCCGGGGCCGTATCTCTTTCGTATCGAGCTTTTGGGGTGCGGCGATACCTGGATGCTCCAGAAGCATACGTTCTATCTCTTCGACGGCCGCCATCAACGCTTTGCGATCGGACCCATACGTGACGCCGAGTTGCATTTTGATCCGGCGGCCGACGGTCCGTTTGCTCCAGTTCTTCAACGGCGTGTTGGCCAGTGAGGCATTGGGAACGGTGATCAAAGCGTTGTCGAACGTACGGATCATCGTCGAAATGAATCCGATCTCCACGACGGTTCCCTCCACCTCTTTGGTTTCGATCCAATCGCCTTGACTGAAAGAGTTGTCGAAGATAATCTTCAAAAGCCCGAAAAAGTTACTCAGGGTATTTTGGGCCGCCAACGCGACCGCCAAACCACCGATGCCCAAAGAGGCGACCAGGCCTGTGATATTGACGCCCATCCTCACCAAGAGCATCGAAAGAGCGACGATCACGATGATCACTTTGATGATGGAGAGAATCAGATTGACGAGTTCTTGGCGCAACTGTTTGTTTTGCAACTCCCCTTTTTTGACCAGGTAATCGAAAAAGATACTATCGATGATGACGATGATCACATAAGCGACCGTCGCCAGAATGACGGCGTAGAAAAAGAGTGCGAGATTCTCCGGCAGAGGCATCGGATGAAAGAGCACTTCCAATCCCAATCGGAAACCGAAAGCGATCACCAGGATGAAAAAAGGTCGGCGCATGCCATCGAGATTGCTGAGCATCATCTCGTCGGTTTCATGATACTCCGCTTCGATATGTCGACGTAAAAAGGCGTAGAGTTTGTAGTAAAAGAAGTAGGCCGCCCCCCATGCGACGAGCATGATCAGCAAAAAGATCGACAACCGCCCCATATCGGTGTGAAAATGGCGCAGGCCGGTGTTGATTTTGGCGAAGAGTGGAATCTCGTTGATCTTGTCGATGATGATTTCGAGCCTAAACAGACTCATGAAAGAGCGATACTGCAAAATGGCCGGGTTGGTCGCCACATATTCCAAAAAGTCGTTGAAAAAGAGGTAGTGCATACGTAATTTTTCATAATTTTCGACGATCTTTCGAGAGATTTTGTCCTCTTTTCCTTTCGCATCCAGAAAAGCTTTGGTATAGCGGCCCGTATCCAGACCCATCAACCATTGACTATGTCGGTGAAAAAGGGCTTGCAACTGCTTGTCGTCCATATCGGTCCAGTGATCGGCCAGATAGACGAAAAAATCGTAGATCTTTTCCCTCGCCTCCAACTCCAACATGCCCATCTGATCACGGACGACGGCTTGCATGTAGCCATACTCTTTGTTGACGGCGATCCGTGTTTTAAGCTTGGCTTTTTGCTGTTCGGCGAGTATAGGATTGAAAAAAGGGTTGTTCGGATCCTTCACTTCGTAGGGACGCTCTTTGAGCAAGGATACGATCCGATTGAAGGCGGCGATCTTTTCGTCGGCGAACCGGGACAGGTCCTTTGGCATCGAGCTCTTTGCGGTCTCCTTCGTCGGCCCATGCTTCGCATCGGGAGTTTTTTCGACGACGGCGTTTTTGGACTCGGAGGCGGCCGCACCCTTAGACTCGGTGGCATTGGACTCCTCATCGAGACCCGGCGTCGGTGCGACGGTCGTGCCGCCGAAAACCTTGTCTAGAGGCGTTTTTCCCATATCGTAGAAACGCTTTTCCGTCTGGACGACGGTCTGCCAAAAGAGGTTGCTCCCCCATGCCACCGCCACTACACCAAGGAGGAAAAACCACCGCTTCATCCCGTCCCTTTCAATCGAAAATGACGGTTTTGTTGGCGTAGACGAAGATTTTGTCTTCGAGCGCCAATTTGAGGGCACGGGAGAGGACGAT
>CAZORY010000176.1:0-2919 GCA_964582435.1 uncultured Campylobacterales bacterium | reverse complement strand
ATTGGTGGAGTTGAGGGGAATCGAACCCCTGTCCAGAAACAAGCGTTCCCTGGCGTCTACATGCTTAGACGACATTGCTGGATTTGACACCGCTTCGCGCAATGTCCAAAGCTACGCGGTGCGAGCCTCGAGAATTCATCGGCAGGCGAGGCACCCTACCGATATAGCCATAAAGTTGTGATACTCTCCGAAACCGCCTATATGGCGTCGGCGGGGAGAGCAGCCCCAAATTGGGTTAACTTACGCAGCGTAGGCGTAAGCGGGGCGGTAATTTGTGTTGTTTGCGTTTATTGCGTTGTGGACAGTGATCACGGGATGTCCAACCCGACATGCAACCAGGGACCGCCTGCTCCTGTCGAAGCCAAGTCAACCCCTTACAAGAAGTACAAACAACGTTTCACTCGTTGATCCGATCTTTGATCGAACGAGCGAGTGTAGTTATCTTATCAATTTTCTGGGTATGTGTCAAGTTTTCTTTAAGCAAAATCCTGACGAACGCACTTCCCACGATGACACCATCCACACCGCGCGCTTTCTCCTTCGCCGTCTTTTCATCGACCCCGAAACCTATATAAAGCGGCGTATCGCTATTTTCTCGTACCGCGTCGATAACCTTTTCGAGAGATTCGGACTTCTCCGATCCCGTAATACCGGCATAAGCGACCATGTAGATGAATTTTCGGGCGCCTTGGACGATCTTGGCGATCCGTTCGTACGAATCGGTGGGAGCGACGAATTCGATCAGCGCGATATCTCGTGCGTCGAACGCTTTTTTGTAAGCGCCTCCCTCTTCATGCGGCAAATCGGGGATAATGAAGCCGGTGACACCATAACGCTGGGCTCGGTCGAGAAAAAAATCGATCCCGCGATGGTAGAATGGATTGAAATAACCCATCCAAAGAGTATCGATATGGGGTGCGATCGCTTCACTCACTTCCAACAAATCGGAAATTTTGAACCCTTTTTGCAACGCCAAGAGATTGGCCGCTTCGATGACGGGACCGTCGGCGACGGGATCTGAAAAGGGCACGCCCAATTCCAGGCTATCGACACCCGCGTCTTTCATGGCCAACGCCAAATCGATCGTGAACTGTTTGTCGGGATAGCCAGTGGTGATATACGCTACAAGTTTTTTCAAAGCTTTTCACTCCGGAATGTTTAAAATGAGGGGGTTGGTGTCGTCGAGCTCTTCGTCGTTCGCTATCTGCGTGTACCAGGCTCGCATCTGATCACTCACGGCCAGAAGCCAATCGATCGTGCGATCGTCAACCCTCGAAGGCTCCGTACGCAAACGCTCCATCATCTCTTCGGCCAGTTCCGCCAACAGTTGAATCCGCTCAAGCTTCAAGAAGGAGGCGGCCGATTTGATATTGTGAAAGATGCGAAAGAGTTCGTTGACCTTCTCTTCCCTTATCTTCTCGTTCTCCAACGTGATGATGGATGGTTCCATCACTTCGGTCATGATATCGAAATGATCTAGAAATTCGTCGACGATGTCGTAATCGAAAGCCTGTTCCAGGCGTGTACGAATGCCCATCATCCCCTCCTCGTTTCGTAAAGCATTATACCATTTTTACCTCTTTTAGGATAAAATCACCTACTTTGCCAATGGGCGAAAATAGGCCCGAAAGGAAGAAGCGATGCCAAAAAAGGAGACGATCACCTCGATTCGTTCGGCCAAAAACCGGCGGAAACTGGTGATGCTGACCGCGTACGACGCCCTTTTCGCTTCCTTGTTCGCCGAACATGTCGATCTTCTGCTAGTGGGCGACAGCCTCAACATGAGCTTCTTAGGCGAGCCCGACACCCTCTCGGCGACGATGGAGCAGATGATCTACCATACCCGTGCCGTTTGCAACGGAGCCCCGGAAAGTTTCGTCGTCTGCGATATGCCTTTCGGTTCCCTCAACACGCCCGAAGATGCCCTCGACCACTGTGTCCAAGTCTTTCGACAAACCCGTGCCGACGCCGTGAAGATCGAAGGGGGCGTCGAGAGAGCCCCTCTCGTCCGACATCTGTGCGACAACGCCATCCCCGTCATGGGCCACGTGGGACTGATGCCCCAATCGGTACGGAGTGAAGGGGGCTACAAAATCCAAGGGCGCGACGAGACCAGCTTTCAAAAGGTGCTGCACGACGCCAAAGCCGTCGAAGAGGCGGGTGCTTTCGCTCTCGTCGTCGAAGGCGTCACGCCCGAGCTGGCCCAAGCGGTCACCGAATCGGTCGCCATCCCGGTCATCGGGATCGGTGCCGGCGCCGCAACCGATGGTCAAGTGCTGGTCTGGTCGGATATGCTGGGACTTTTCAAAGCTTTCCAACCCAAATTCGTCAAGCGTTATCTCGAAGGTGCCGATCTGATCGAAAAAGCCGTCACCCGTTATGCCAAAGAGGTTCGCGAAGGCGCCTTCCCGGAGGAGAAGCATTGTTACCGATGATTGGGATATGGCAAATGTCCGCGAAGCAGATTTTATTCACGAAGCAGTGTAGCGCGGCCGAAGCCGATCATCGCCCCATGCCATGCTCGATGCCACGAGGAGCGACATAGTGGAACGCATGGTAGAAATCGAAAAGTTCGAAGCCGAGAGCAGTTTCGAAGCCTCTTTACGCCCCTCGGCATGGGATGAGTATATCGGCCAGGAAAAGATCAAAAAAAATCTGCGAGTTTTCATCGAAGCGAGCAAAAAACGGGACGAAGCCCTCGATCACGTCCTCTTCTTCGGCCCGCCCGGGTTGGGAAAGACGACACTGGCCTACCTCATCGCATCGGAAATGGAGAGCCAAATCAAAGTGACGGCCGCACCGATGATCGAGAAGAGCGGCGACTTGGCGGCGATCCTGACCAACCTCGAAGAGGGGGATATCCTCTTCATCGACGAAATTCATCGCCTCAGCCCGGCGATCGAAGAGATCCTCTATCCG
>CAZORY010000175.1:0-2970 GCA_964582435.1 uncultured Campylobacterales bacterium | reverse complement strand
TCAGCAAAGAGATCACGACCGTTCATCGCATGCTCTCCAAAATTTTCCGTTCCATCGTCGTCATCAATCTGATCAGCCTCATTCTGATCGTCCTCTACGCCTTCGGGCTTTCGGCGATGCTTTTGGTACCGATTACGCGACTTACCAAAAAACTCTCATCCCTCAATGAAAATTTTCTGACCACGATCGATACCAAGACTCTGCCCGAAGAGTTCGTTCCCCTCGGCGAATCGATCAATCGTCTCATCAATCGCATCCAAACTTTCGTCAAATACCAAAAAGAGCTCTTCATCGGTGCCGCCCACGAACTCAAAACACCCTTGAACGTCATGAAACTCAAAAACGACGTGACGTTGATCAAAAAAAGAGAACCGGAAAAATATATCGAAGCCCTGCAGCTTGCCAACAAAACGATTCAAGAGATGAACCAGATGATCTCTTCGATCCTGGAAATTGGACGGCAAGAGGGAGCGCATTTCGAACTCCCACAAACGGTCGACATCATCGATTTCATTCGTCGTAAAGGTGAAGATTTCGCACTATTGGCCCAAGCGGAAGAGAAAAGACTCGAACTCGATCTTCAGCCCGATTCCCTCGTCGGCTGTATTCAGACGACGTTACTCAATCAGATTCTACAAAACTTCCTTCAAAATGCGATCAAATTCACCCCGAAAGGTAACAAAATCCTTCTCAAAAGTCGACTGATCGACGAAAATCGGGTACGAATCGACGTAATCGACGAAGGGCCGGGCATCGACGAAAACGTCGATCTTTTCGCCCCTTTCAAAAGAGTCGGCGAGGCACCCGGTGCTGGGCTTGGCCTCTTTTTGGCCAAATCGGCAGCCGATGCGATGGGTGCCAAGATCTCACTTCAAAACCGCACCGACGGACAAAGCGGCACCGTCGCCACTTTGATTTTCGCCACGACGCCTCAATGCGAACTCTCATTTTGAGCGGCCTCTCCTTTGAAGATCGCTTTCCTGGCCACTCCAAAACATTAATGTTCGCATAAGGTTACATAGGTTATAAATCACGGAATTTAATTTCCGGGCCCAAGCCCATCAAAGAGGACAAGAGATTATGGCATTGATGATTACCGACGATTGTATCGCATGCGACGCATGTCGTGACGAGTGTCCCAACGGAGCCATCGAGGAAGGCGACCCCATCTATATCATCGACCCCGACCGATGCACCGAATGTGTCGGCCATTACGACGAACCGGCCTGCATCGCCGTTTGTCCGGTCGACTGTATCGTCCCGGACCCGGACAACGTCGAAAGCGTCGAAGAGTTGAAATTCAAATACGAACATTTGCAACAAGAACTCTGAAACACTTCGATGGCCAGACGCACCGCCGTGATCGACATCGGCTCGAACTCTGCGCGAATGGTGGTGTTTGAACGGACCAGTCGCTTCGGTTTCTATCTGCTCAACGAAACCCGCAGTAGGGTACGTATCAGCGAAGGAGCTTACGAAAACGGCGGCGAACTGCAACCCCCGGCGATGCGACGCGCCTACGCCGCACTCTCCGAATTTCTCCAAATCGCCAAAAACTACAAAGCCCGTAAAATTCTCTGTATCGCTACCTCGGCGATGCGAGATGCCCCCAATGGCAAAGCTTTCGCCAAAAAGGTCGAAAAAGGGCTCGGCCTAAAAATCAAAATCATCGACGGCCACAAAGAAGCGTGGCTCGGCGGTATCGCCGCTGTCAATCTCCTGCCTATCACCGAAGGAGTCACGATCGATATCGGCGGTGGTTCGACGGATATGGCACGCATCGTCGACCGGAAAGTGGTCGAAACTTTCACACTCGATCTGGGTACCGTCCGCCTCAAAGAGCTCTTTTTCGACAAAAAAAGAGAGATCGCCGAAGCCAAAGCTTATATCGACGAAGCGCTCGCGAAACTTCCTGAAAGTTTCAAAAGCGAGATGGCCATCGGTATCGGCGGAACCGTTCGTGCCATATCCAAGGCGATCATGCAACACAATCACCATGCGATCGACCTGATCCACGCCTACCGTTACGATCTTGACGAAGAACGGAAATTCATCGACAAAGTCGCCCACGCTTCCATCATGAAACTCTCCAAATACGGTATCAAAAAGGATCGTCTCGACACGATTCGACCCGGAGCGCTCATCTTCTCCAGCGTTTTGGAAGCGATCCGAGCCAAAGAGGTGACGACTAGCGGCGTCGGCGTACGAGAAGGGCTCTTTCTCAGCGATCTACTGCGCAACACCAACCATCTTTTCCCGGCCAACTTCAACCCCAGCGTTCGTAGTTTGCAAGATCGATTCTGTGACGACAAAAAGTTGGCGACCCATATCGCGGCTACCGCCCGAACACTTTTTGAAACCCTCAAAACCCCTTACGACCTACCGGAGGGAAGCGAAAAATATCTTGAAATCGCAGCCAAACTTTCTCAACTCGGTATTCGCCTCAACTACTACGGCTACCACAAACATAGTGCCTATTTCATCATGAACAATCTCGATTACGGCTTCACGCACGACGAGATGATCCTTATCGCGACGTTGATCCGTTTCCACAAACGGCGCCTTCCCAAAGAGAGTTTCACCAAACCCTACAAAAAGCTGCTTCCCGACACTCGTGTTCTCTCCTGGCTAAGTTACATCGTCTCACTCGCACAGACGATTCATCTCAACCGCTCTCTTGGCCGTATCCGATGCCGATTCGACAACGAAGTACTGCGTATCGAAGCCCCCTTTGCCACCTACCTCGCCAAAGAGCGTATCAAAGAGTTGGAAAAGCCGGCCCCTCTCGCGATACAGTTCGCCTCATGAAGTGAAGGTGACCTTTCGCACCCTCCTTGGTCGGATGTTAGAATCTCTGCCCCATCGTGAATTCGAAGTTGGATGTTTTATCCCCATCCTTTTTCATGAGCGGATAAGCGAAAATCAACTGGATCGGGCCCATCGGAGAGAACCATTCGATCGCAGCACCGG
>CAZORY010000174.1:0-2979 GCA_964582435.1 uncultured Campylobacterales bacterium | reverse complement strand
GCGACATCGTGTTGGCGGAGCTTGGTGAGGTCATGAGGAAATCGGATCTGGCGGGTAGTTTCACGAAAAACGAATACCTCATCTTCCTCCCCAACTGTCCCGCGACGAACGTGGAAGAGATCGCTCGTCGTATCATGAAGCGCGTCGCCAACAAGAAGATCATCGTCGACGAGAGGACCACCTACCATCTAGTCTGTAAATTCGGCGTCGCTTCGCTCGAATCGAAAGCCGCCGATCTCAATCGGCTCAAAAGCCGGGCGTTCGAGGCGCTCGATCGGGCGAAGGAAAAAGAGACCAATGCCATCGAAATCTATTAGGAGTTCTCATGGGTGAGCAAGTGTGGATCGGGATCGCCGCCTTTTCGTCGTTGCTGGCGGTGGGCGGATGGGTCATGTGGTTTCTCGCCGCACGGGCGAAAAAGGCGTGCGAAGCCAAAACGGCGAAACTTGAAGAGGAGGTCCAAGCGGCCCGGTCGTTGGATGAGGTGACGGGCGCTTTCAATTATCCCTTTTTCGTCAAAGCCGCCAACGTACAGATCAAATTGGCTCGGCGCCACCGCTGGCCCGTCACGTTGATGGTGATCGATATCGATCAGCTCGAAAAGCTCAATCTCCGCTACAGTTTCAAAACGGGTGATCGCGCCCTCAAACATTTGGCGGACTCCATCGCTTCGGTCGTGCGAAGCAGCGATGTTTTGGGGCGTTTCGGAGGATCGGGGATTTTCGTGCTTCTGCCTGAATGCGATACCGACAATGTCCGAACCGTCTACGACAGGATCGAAGAGAAGATACGCAAAGAGCCCTTGACGCAAGGAGAGAAACGCATCGATTACCGCCATACCGGCGGAGCCGTGACGATGTACGGGATGCATATCCATCTCAATCGTATGTTGGGGCTTGCCGAAGACGCTCTCAACGTAGCCAAAGAGCGTCAAACGGATCTCGTGATTTTCGACAAGGAGGGGATGGAAGTGAAAAGGATGGAGATTGGATGAAAGGAAAAGCGTGGGAGAAAAGATGATTTTGATCGCTGGCCCTTGTGTCATCGAGAGTCGAGAAAGTGTGATGCGAATTGCCGAAGCGTTGAAAATTTATGAGGAGCGAGAGGATATCGACTTCTATTTCAAAGCCAGCTTCGACAAAGCCAACCGCACGTCGTTGGAGAGTTTCCGGGGGCCCGGTTTGGAAGAGGGGATGCGTATCTTCGAAGCGGTCAAATCGACGTTCGGCTACAAAACCTTGACCGACGTGCATGAGAGTCACCAAGTGCCCATCGTCTCCGAAGTGGTCGATGTGTTGCAGATTCCCGCTTTTTTGTGCCGTCAGACCGATCTGTTGGTGGCGGCCGCCAAAACCGATCGAATCGTCAATATCAAAAAGGGGCAGTTCATGGTCCCCGCCGACATGCGCTTTTCGGTGCTCAAAGTGCTCAAAACCCGTGGCTACGACATCGCGGATTACGCCACGAGTCGCGACGCGGGGGTATGGCTGACCGAACGGGGCAGTACCTTCGGGTACGGCAATCTGGTCGTGGATATGCGTGCTTTGCCGATCATGCGAGAGTTCGCCCCCGTCGTTTTCGATGCGACCCACAGTGTCCAGATGCCCGGCCAAGGGGGTAAGACGGGGGGCGATAGCTCTTTCGTTCCCTATCTCGCGCGTGCCGCCGCCGCCGTCGGTGTGGACGGTTTCTTTTTCGAGACCCACTTCGACCCTTCTCGAGCACTCAGCGACGGGCCCAATATGGTGACCCTGCAGACATTGGAAGCGATCGTCGAACAGATAGAAAAGATCCGTGCGATCGTCGAGCACGAATGAGGAGTGCCCATCGTGCGTACAAGGCCTAAAAGGTACCAAACGCCGACGATCACTCTTCGTTTTTAATGTTTAATTTTTCTATCAATAGCTACAATATCCCACTACACTAGCAAGGATGTGCCATGAATATCATCGAAGGCAAACTACGGCTTCACGGCGAGGAACGCATCGCGATCATCGCCAGCCGTTTCAACCATATCATCACCGACCGATTGGTGGAAGGGGCGAGAGACGCCTTTTTGCGACACGGCGGCAAGGAGAGCCACCTCGACTTGATCCTGGTGCCGGGGGCGTTCGAGATCCCTTTCGCCCTACAAAAAGTCCTCGAAAGCGGTCGGTATGCAGGTGTCTGCTGCGTCGGTGCCGTGATTCGTGGTTCCACGCCCCATTTCGACTATGTGGCGGCCGAAGCGACCAAAGGCGTGGCCAACGTCACTCTCAAACATGGCCGACCGGTCGCGTTCGGGGTATTGACGACCGATACGATCGAACAGGCGATCGAACGGGCGGGCTCCAAAGCGGGCAACAAAGGTTTCGAAGCGATGACGGGCGTCATCGAGATGATCGATCTGTATCGAACGATGGGTGAGTGATGGCGACCAGACACCAGGCCAGAGGATCCGTCGTGAGCCTTCTTTACGCCCACGACGTCGGGAATCCGGAAGTGGAGAAGTTCGCCGAGGATCTGTTGGAAGAGAAGAAGATCCGTCATAAGCAGCGGGCGTTCGCCCTGAGCCTCTACCACGGCGTGTTGGAACATCTAGAAAAAATCGACGAAGAGATCGCGTCCCATCTGAAGGATTGGGATTTCGATCGGCTCGACCATGTGGACAAGTCGATCTTGAGGCTCGGGACCTACGAACTGCTCTTTACCGATTTGGATCGCGCCGTCGTGATCGACGAGGCGGTGGAGCTGGCCAAAGAGATGGGCGGCGAGCAGTCGCCCAAATTCGTCAACGGCGTCCTCGACGCGATCGACAAGACGCGACGGACAAAGAGCGACGAAGAGGCGAAAGCATGAGTCGTATGGATGCCGCCGAAGCGGTGGCGTTGATTCGGCATGGCGATCTCAAGGAGCTGGGCCGTATGGCTTACGAAAAGAAGCGTCAGCTCCACCCTGAAGGGATCACGACCTTCGTCGTCGACCGAAATATCAACTATA
>CAZORY010000173.1:0-3009 GCA_964582435.1 uncultured Campylobacterales bacterium | reverse complement strand
GACCGAAACCTTCCTCTTCCCAAATGATCGCTTTCATTTCGACCAAATCGACGACACCTTGGAAATCGTCCTCGGCGCCGATCGGGATCTGAATAGGAACGGCGTTGGATTTGAGACGCTCTTTGATCTGGCGCTCCACTTCGAAAAAGTCGGCACCTACACGGTCCATCTTGTTCACGAAAGCCATTCGGGGAACTCCATATTTGTTGGCCTGTCGCCAAACGGTCTCCGACTGTGGCTGTACGCCGCCGACGGCGCAGAAAACGGCGACCGCGCCGTCGAGGACACGCATGGAGCGCTCCACTTCGATCGTGAAGTCCACGTGGCCCGGAGTGTCGATGATGTTGATCTGATGATCTTTCCAAAAACAGGTCGTCGCGGCCGAGGTGATCGTGATACCGCGCTCTTGTTCCTGCTCCATCCAGTCCATCGTCGCGGCGCCGTCGTGGACTTCACCGATTTTATGAGAGAGACCGGTATAGTAGAGGATCCGTTCGGTCGTCGTCGTTTTACCGGCATCGATGTGGGCGGCGATACCGATGTTGCGTACACGGTTGATAGGGGTTTTTCGTGCCATCTGGTTGTCCTTTAGCTTGGTAAAATTTGGGGGATTATAGCAAAATGTAGTTTAAATGACATCGGCGCGGGACTTTCCGCACCGAATCGAGTCGTATCTGAAAGGTCTGAATCGTTTACCATCGATAGTGGGCGAAAGCTTTGTTGGCTTCGGCCATTTTGTAGGTATCTTCTTTTTTCTTGTAGGCCGCTCCACGTTTTTCACTCGCTTCGATCAGCTCGTTGGCCAATCTTTGCGCCATCGTGCGTTCGTTTCGCTTGCGGGCGGCGTCGATGATCCATCGGATCGCCAGGGCTTGTTGACGCACCGGCCGCACTTCGATAGGCACCTGATAGGTGGCTCCACCGACACGTCGGCTTTTGACTTCCATCAGAGGTTTGACGTTTTCGATCGCCTCTTCGAAAATTTCGATACCTTTTTTACCGCTTTTCTCTTCGGCGATCTTCAAAGCACTGTACATTACTGTTTCGGCAACGGATTTCTTCCCATCCAACATGATCCCGTTGATAAACTTGGTGACCACTTTACTTCCGTAAATCGGGTCAGGCATCACTTCACGTACGGGGGCTCTTCGTCTTCTCATTCTCTAAATCCTTGATATGCTTAAATTATTTGGGGCGTTTCGTACCGTATTTGGAGCGAGATACGCGGCGGTTCGCGACGCCGGCCGTATCCAAAGCTCCACGAACGATGTGATATTTCACACCCGGAAGGTCTTTGACCCGGCCGCCTCGGACCAGGACGATACTGTGTTCTTGCAGGTTGTGCCCTTCACCGGGAATGTAACTGATCACTTCGAATCCGCTGGTGAGACGGACTTTGGCGACTTTACGAAGCGCCGAGTTGGGCTTTTTGGGTGTCGTCGTATAGACGCGCGTACAGACGCCGCGTCGCTGGGGGCACTTGGCCAGTGCCGGAGACTTCGATTTCTTGATGACCTTTTTTCGCTCTTTGCGAACCAGTTGGTTGATGGTAGGCACTCAGATTCCTTTCGTTTTGATAGAGTTCTTGAAATTGATGGCAAATCATAGCCAAACAAATATTAACTTTGACTTAATTTAAGTCGGTTTTAAACTTCATCCTCCCGGTTGGGAGAAAGAGGGGCGATCACCCCTCCTCTTCGGCGACCAGTTTCACCTCGTTCTGCTTGTACAGACCGGTACCTACGGGAATGAGTCGACCGATGATGACGTTCTCTTTCAAATCTTCCAGCGGATCGATCTTGGCGGAGATGCTCGCTTCCGTCAAAACTTTGGTCGTATCCTGGAACGATGCGGCCGAAATGAAACTGTCGGAGCTGACCGCGGCACGCGTGATACCGACCAGTACCGGTTCCGCGATGGCCGGCTCGCCGCCCAGTTTCATGATCCGCTCGTTCTCTTCCGCGAACTGTCGTCGACTCACCAGATCGCCCGCGATGAATTTGGTGTTCCCGCTATCGACGATGCGGACCTGTCGCAGCATCTGGGAGAAGATGATCTCGATATGCTTGTCGGAAATGTTGACCCCTTGGCGGCGATAGACCTGCTGGATTTCGCTCACCATATAGTAGTGCAGCGCTTTCTCTCCGAGGATTCTTAGAATATCGTGGCTGCTGACGGTACCGTCGGTCAATTTCTCTCCCGCGTGGACGAATTCGCCGTTGTGGACGAGAATCTGGCGATTTTTGTCCACCAGATACTCGGATGTCTGCCCATTCTCGCCCTGGATGATGATCCGCTCCTTGCCCCGTAGGGGTTTGCCGAAGGCGACGATGCCGTCGATTTCGGCGATGAGAGCCGGATCTTTGGGACGTCTAGCTTCGAAAAGCTCGGAAACTCTCGGCAGACCCCCGGTAATGTCCCGAGACTTCGCGACCGCTTTCGGCGTTTTGGCCAGAATGTCGGCGATATGAACCTCTTGACCATCCTGCACGTAGATCGCCGTTTTGGGCTCCATCGTATAACGGATGATCTCCCCGCTTTCGGTGGCCAACACGATCGCCGGTTTGTAACCCGGCGGCGTGTATTCGTTGATCTCCAAGCGTGTCTGGCCGGTGATTTCGTCGAACTGCTCGCTGGCGGTGATACCGGGGATGATATCTTCGAAACTCACTTTTCCGTTGGCTTCCGCGATGATCGGATCGGTGTAAGGATCCCACTCGGCGATGACGGTGTATTCCGTGCCCGCCGGTTCGGCGATGATCGTATCGGCTTTTACAGGTTGGTCGTCGCCCACTTTGATGACGGAGCCGCGAGCCACGTAGTGGCGGATCGCTTCACGACCTTGGTTGTCCGCCACGACGGCGAAGAGACCTTTCTCTTCGATTTTATCTCCCTCTTTGACCCCTTCGTAGCGCTCCAGATAGTCGCCGCGCAACTGATAGTACTTGAGCGTGCCGTTTTCGCCGGCACGGATGGTCTGCGTGACGGGTGCGCCGTCTTTGACCCGCA
>CAZORY010000172.1:0-3040 GCA_964582435.1 uncultured Campylobacterales bacterium | reverse complement strand
GATTTCATCGATAGTTTCGATCACGCGATCACGCTATGGTGCGGTGACGATCCGGCCTATATCGCCGATATGAAAAAGTGGAGCGAGCGGTGGGTGGAATTGCCGGTCAATCCATCGGCGGAGCAGTTCGCCAGAACGATCTTTCTGGTGGTGGATCGCATCCTAGCACAGACGAAGATGTGCAACGGCGAGTCCGATGTGCAGTTGGAGAGCGTGATCGTCCATGAAACCGATACCGGATATGCCCGAGCTTTCAAAGAAGATGCCTACGACTCCACGATGGGTCCTACCGATTTGGGTATGATAATATTCTCAGAAAGGGTCAAAGAGGAGTGGAAAGATCCGACCATGTACGAAAAATTGTTGGCCGGAGTGACGTTCGAGAATCCCAAAACAATCTAAAGGAGTGTCGAAATGAAAAAAATTTGGATGTCGGTCGCTACGGCGGCTCTGTTGGTGATCGTCGGTGGATGCGGGGAGAAAAAAAGCGAATCGACTTCCCATACGACGTCGAGCGTTCAGGCGCAATCCTCGCCGGCTGCCACTCCAAGTGCTCCGGTCGAAAAGCCAAAAGCGACCGAGACGCAACCGTCGGCTTCTGCGGCCCCTGTGACGCAAACGGTCGAATCGGTCAAAAAGGAAGCGAAAAAAGAGAGCACTCAAATCGCCGATAGGGTCGCACAGAGTCAGGCGCAAATGAGCGAGAAAGTTTCACAAGTCACCGAAAAAGCGAAACAAACGGTCGACGCGGCGTCGCTTTTTACCAAATGCGCAGGATGTCACGGCATGAAAGGTGAAAAGCATGCGTTGGGTCAAAGCAACATCATTGCCGGACAGAGTGAAGCCGATCTCGTCAAAAAGATCGAAGGGTATCAAAAAGGCACTTACGGCGGTCCGATGAAAGGGGTGATGCAAGGTCAGGTCAAAGGCTTGAGTGCGGATGAAGTGAAAGCGTTGGCGGCATATATCTCGAAATTATAGGCTTCGTTATATCGCGCAAGGGCGGTAAAACGTAGCGAACCCATCCCTCCCGAGAGTAGAAGAGAGGGATCCGACGCTTTCGGATCTTCTCTTGACGCGACCTCCGATCAGCGAGTGAAAATATCGATGAGACGGGAGGATGTGGGATTGGCGAAAAGTGGGATCATCCTTACGGATTGACTCTCTTCGATCCTCTCCGTATCGCCGTCGGTGACGATAAAACCGTCCGCTTCGTGAAGGGGCCGCACCATACCGGGTCCCTGCTTCGTCAGGATTTCGAACTTCTCCCCGTCATATCTTCCAAGCAACACGGTGGGCCGTCCCGGTTTGAGACGGAACGACTGGCCATTGGCGACGGTCAACGGCGCGATGAACGGCGCGCCGAGACCTCGCAGGCGATTGATCACGGTGCGGCCGAAGAGTTCGAAATTGAGCGCCGCGGCGCTCGGGTTGCCAGGAAGGGTCAACACCCATGTATTGCCGATACGCCCCAATGTGGTGGGCTTGCCCGGTTTGATCTTGACTTTCGAAAAAAGAATCTCCATACCAAGCGCTTCGAAAGCTTGGAGGGTATAATCGGCATCTCCGACGCTGATACCACCACTTGTGACGATGAGATCATGATCGAGACAATTTTCGATATGCGCCTTGATCGCTTCGAGCGTATCGCCGGCCGACCCGACGAATCGTGCTTCACAGCCCAGTTCCAAAGCCCTGGCGACGGTCATCGGCGCGTTGGAGTTGTAGATCTGATGCTCGTCGACGGTTTCAAAGTGGAGTTTGAGTTCCAGCCCCGTGGCGAAAACGGCGACGCGTGGTTTGCGATGAAGTTTGAGGTGGGTGATCCCCTGGCTCGCCAGCAAGGCGATCGTATAACCGGAGATGCGATCGCCCGGATGCAGGATCGGATCACCTTTAGCCACATCTTCGCCCCGTTTTTTGATATTGGCCCCCCGTTTGATGCGATCGGGCAGACGAATCTGCTCTCCCTCCGTCGTGATCTCTTCGATCGGAATGACGGCTTCCGCACCTTCGGGCATCATCGCACCCGTCATGATACGCACGCCATGGCCTTTCGTCACTCGCATGTCGCAAACATCCCCGGCGAACAGGGTCGCTTGCGAGTGGATGGTCCCGCCGGCGTCGGCCATCGTCACGGCGTAGCCATCCATAGCCGCGTTGTCGAAACGGGGTAGATCGAAACGGGCGTGAACTTTTTCGGCCGCCACGCGACCGATGGCCTCTTCGATCGGTAAGATCTCCGTCGTGACGGCCGGGACGTTTTCATGGACCAGTTTCAGTCCCTCTTCTACCGTTACCATCCTACAAAATCCTTTTTAATGCGATTATAGTACAATCTCTCTTATGGAAAATATGGCACAAACGATGATTGAGTGGCATGTAGGAACCGTCTTCGCGTTGACGGGATTGGTGGTTTTGAATCTGATCGTACTGGTCATGCAGAAAAAGGAGACGAAACTCAAAAAATATCTGCGGATCCAGGCCACGGTTTGGACGACGCTCATGAGTATGATCGTCTTTAGCGGAGCGGTGATCATGGCGTATACGCAGGTACCTTTTTCGATCAAGATCGACGTGATGATCGTGGCGGCGGTAATGCTCTCTTTTTTGGAACTAAGACGCCATATCGTACTGAAAAAATCCCGTCCGGATCAGGCCTGTTTCGCCAAAGCCAAAGCCAAAATTCTCCGTTATTACGTTTTTCAACTGCTCTGGCTCCTGATGGTGGGTGCGTTGGCGCCTCGACTCTAGGAGACGTGATATGCAGTTTCTCTACCATCCCGATGCCGGCTTGCCCGAATTGACGATCGAGGGCGAAGCCTATCGTTACGTCTTCAAAGTCCGGCGCCACAAAAAGGGTGAGCGGATCGCCTTGCGCAATCTCCGCGACGAACGTCTCTACTTCTATCGCATCGATCGTGTGACACGAAGGGAAGCGACATTGACTTTCGAGGCCAAAGAGTCTCGGATCGTCATGCCCGACAATCCACTCCATCTAGGATGGTGCGTCGTCGACCCCAAAACGATCGAAAAGACG
>CAZORY010000171.1:0-3125 GCA_964582435.1 uncultured Campylobacterales bacterium | reverse complement strand
AAAGGGTCTCATCAGCGAAAAAGAGGCGGATCAGATGAGCGACAAGGAAGCTTATATGCTCATTTTCCGACCCGGTTTCTCCACCGCCTCGAAGGTAACCAACGTCTCAGGCCGCGGTGTGGGTATGGATGTGGTCAAATCCAACATCGAAAAGCTCAACGGCATCATCGAGATCGATTCGGAAAAAGGCAAAGGGACGACCCTGAAATTGAAAATTCCTCTGACGCTGGCGATCATCCAGTCCCTGCTGGTCAGTGTCCAGGAAGAGTACTACGCCGTGCCCCTCGCGTCGGTTCTGGAGACGGTCCGTATCACATCCGACGAGATCCAGAGCGTCGAGGGACGCAGCGTGTTGCGATTGCGGGACGAAGTGTTGCCTTTGGTGCATTTGGCCGACATTTTCGACGTCGATCGTGTCTTCAGCATGGGAGAACACGCCTATGTGGTCATCATCGGCCTTGCCGAAAGCAAACTGGGACTCATCGTCGATTCACTGGTCGGACAGGAGGAGATCGTCATCAAATCCCTCGGCGAATATCTCAAGGGGATCGAAGGTATCGCCGGTGCGACGATCCGCGGCGATGGCCGTGTCACGCTGATTGTGGATGTGGGGGCGTTGATGGATATGGCCAAAAACGTCAAAAGTTCGATTCAAAATCTCGAACAGCAAGAAAAGAGTACCGAAAAGAGCCAACCGTCGGATTACAACATCCTGATCGTGGACGACAGCAAGACCGATCGAATGATCATGCGCAAAGCGTTGGAACCACTGGGTGTCTCCATCACCGAGGCGACCAACGGGGTGGAAGCTCTCAATCTTTTGAAAGATGGCTCCAAAACGTTCGATGCGGCGCTGGTAGATATCGAAATGCCGAGAATGGACGGTTATACGTTGGCCAGCGAAATCAGGAAATTCAATAAATTCAAGCAGATGCCGCTCATCGCCGTCACGAGCCGTACCAACCGCAGCGACAGACTACGAGGCGTGGAGGTCGGAATGACCGAATACATCACCAAACCCTACACCCCCGAATATTTGATGAACGTGGTGGCCCGTAACATCAATCTCAATGTGGAGCAACCGGCATGAGCAATCAACTCGAACAGGTATTGAAAAAACAGCAAGAGCAGCAAAAAGGCCCTGAAGAGGGGGAGTTGGAGAATGAGATCCAATTGGTTGGATTCATGGTGGGGGACGAAGAGTTCGCCGTGCCGATCCTCGATATCCAGGAGATCATCAAGCCGATCGAATATACCCGTGTACCCAAAACCCCCGACTACGTCCTTGGCGTCTTCAACCTTCGAGGGAGTGTCCTGCCGTTGATCGATCTACGCCTCAAATTCGGTCTTTCTCGTTCGAAAGAAAACGAAGAGACCCGATACATGGTGATTCGCCACAACGACGATGTGGCGGGTTTCGTCATCGACCGTTTGACGCATGCGATGCGTATCAAAGAGAGTGCCATCGACCCGGCTCCCGAGACGATCCATAACGAAGAGAACATGATCTACGGCGTGGGCAAACAGGAGGACAAGCTAATATCCATTCTCAATGTGGAGACTCTCCTAAAAAGGGATTTTTGAAGTTTCACTCCTCCAACAGTTTCGCGGCCAGCGTGAAACGGTTGGCCGTCATCAGATGGATTTTCGGATGCAGTTCGAGGATGGCGGCGTAGATTTCACGACTGAGTGCCAACCCGACGCTCTCTTCCTCTTTCTCTCCTTTGGCATGCGCTTCGTAAAGGGTGTCGACCCATCGTTTGGGGACGTGGATACCCGGGACGTGGGCGGAGAGGAATTGAGCGGTTTTGAGTCTGGTCATCGGAAAAAGGCCCAGTATCAGCGTCGCCTCTTTCGAAGGGCCGTTGCTTTTGATTTTCGCCTCTTCGAAGAGCTCGAGCAACGAAAGGGCCGTTTCCGTATCGAAAATAGGCTGAGTGATGATACCCAACGCCCCGTGGTCGAGCTTTTTGATGAATTTTTTAAGGAGGGTTTTGGGATTTTTCGCGAACGCGTTGCTGACGGCGAACGGATAGATCGGTTTGGGTTTGACCCCCAATTCCCGACCGGCGTAGTCGATGCCGGCATTGAAACACTTGACGATATCCAGCAGCATCGTACTGTCGCTTTCGAAGACCCCTTTGGCACCCGGCTGATCGCTGATCTTCGCCGGATCGCCGGTAAGCGCGAGAATCGCCCGCACATCCAGTTCGTTGGCGCCCAGTAGATCCGATTGTAGCGCGATTTTGTTGCGATCTCGCATACTCATCGTCGCCAAGACCGGTTTGCCGAAGCGCCGTTGAAGCTCGTAGGCGGCGATCAGGCTGTTGAACTTGAGTTTGGCGAGAGGATTGTCGGTGGTACTGAAGCCATCCACTTTTTTGTGGAGCCCCAGTTTCTCGATCGTGTCGACGATGGGCGCGAAAGAGGCGTCGTGCCCCGGCGTCGTTTCGAGGGTCACGTATCGCTCGCTGGGATTTTTGAGGCGGGCCAGAAGTTTTTGAAACATCTTTTGTCCATTATGGGATTGTTATTTTGATTGGGATATTATATCATCGTTCTATATCGAAGGAAACAGAGCGACGATCGACGATCGATCGATAAAAAAGGTTTTTCATGAAACTTGTCGTATTCGATTTCGACTCGACCTTGATGGATGGCGAGACGATCGATTTTTTGGCCGAACCTTTGGGATTGAAGGAGAAGGTGGCCGCCATTACCGAGATGGCGATGCAAGGTGAGCTCGATTTTTTCGAAAGTCTGGTGATGCGTGTCAAGTTGCTGGAAGGATTGGACGAAGGGAAAGTCGACGCCATCTGCCAAGAGCTTCCGATGATGCCGGGCGCCGAGGAGACGGTAGCCACCCTCAAAGCGAGGGGCCATAAAGTGGTGGTCTTCAGTGGAGGGTTCCGCAATGCCACCTCCCCCGCAGCCCGGCGGCTGGGCTTGGATGCCGATTTCGCCAACGTGCTACATGCCAAAAATGGACGACTGACGGGGTTGGTCGGGGGTGAAATGATGTTCGGCCACTCCAAGGGTCAGATGCTCATGCGTTTGCAGCGATTGCTAGGCATCGACAAAGAGGCGACCGTGGCGATCGGCGACGGGGCCAACGATCTGAGCAT
>CAZORY010000170.1:0-3134 GCA_964582435.1 uncultured Campylobacterales bacterium | reverse complement strand
CCCCTTTCGAGACGATTTGGGTCGTACCCGAAGGGTGTGACGTGCCGTTTGGGCGGACGATCGTGATGGAAGGAGGGAAGAGTGCCGATCGAAATCGTCACGGGTGATATCACCGAACTGGCCGTCTGTGCCATCGTCAACGCGGCCAACAGCTCCTGTCTGGGCGGTGGTGGGGTGGACGGCGCGATCCATCGTGCCGGCGGGCCCGAGATTTTGGAAGCGTGCCGAAAGATCAGGCGTACCCTTTACCCCGATGGTTTGCCGACCGGCGAAGCGGTGGCGACGACGGCGGGTGAAATGCCGGCGAAGTACGTGATCCATACCGTCGGCCCGATCTGGGGACGTTGCGGCGATCGGTGCGACGAGTTGCTGGCCGCGGCGTACCGACATTCGCTCGAAAAAGCGGTGGAGTTGGGTTGTGAAAGCGTCGCTTTCCCCGCTATTTCCACAGGCATCTACGGATTTCCTGCCGAGCGTGCCGCCAAAATCGCCTACGAAACGGTCGAACGTTTTCTCGATGCCCATCCCGATTTGAAAGTGCTTTTTATTTTCCACTCCGACCGTCATCGGCGTATCTTCGAGCAAGCCATCGGCAAGAACGAGGCGTTCAAAGCATCTCCACCCCCGTTTTGATCGCATCGACACCGTACTTTTGCCGGATGGCGGCGGTACGGTGCCAGAGGCGGTTGGCTTTGGATTCTCGCTCGTACGCCAGCAGCGAAGCGTTGGTGGTGGGACGGGTTTGGAAATGGCCCACCGAAATGGCCAATCGCACGATGGCCAGGTGGCGGTACCGGTCGAGTCGTTCGAAAAGATCGAGGATGCGCTCCCTGAAGGTCAACTCACTGAACAAGAAGCGTTCGGTGACGCTCCGTTTGGCCCGTTGCCCGAACTGATACTTGATCCCCAAAAAGTAGGTTTGGGGCACGACGTCCAATCTTTCGACCAGGTGGGCCAGGTGACGGGTGAGAATGACGAGGCGCCGGCGGATCTCTTTTCTCTCGAAGATCGGGTCGATCGTTCGAGAAATACCGATCGATCGTCGGTCCCGGCCGGCGACGACCGGCTCGTTGTCGTCACCGTTGACGCGATGGTAGAGTTGAATGCCGGGTTTTTTCCAACGATAGAGGAGATGTTTGGCCGCTTTGAGATCGCCCAACGTTTCGATTTTGTAGGCTTTGAGGCGTCTGACGTAGCCCCGTCCGATACCGGGGAACGCGTCGATGGGCAAAGGGTCGACGAAATGGTCCACTTCGTGGTCGAAAAGGATCAGTACCCCGTCGCCCCGCCCCGGTTTTGCGCCGGCGGTGGCGAGTTTGGCGATCCATTTGGAGGAAGCGGCACCGATGGAGACGGGCAAGCCGAAGGTCGATAGGATCTCTTCTCGCATACGCCGAAGAAAATCCGGCAGCTCGTCGTCGCCGATCCAGCCTGACAGATCGCCGAAAAATTCGTCGACGCTGTACTGCTCCAGCACGGGTATGCGTCGTTGTAGCCATCTTTTGAGGGCGTGGGAGCGGTCGTGGTAGAAAAGATGGTTGGGTGGACGGACGATGAGACGGGGGCAAAGGGAGAGGGCTTGGCGGATCGTCATACCGGTTTTGATGCCGTATTTTCTGGCTTCGTAGCTGGAAGTGATGACGATGCCGCGGATCTTTTCTCCTTCGACGAAATAGTCGCAAAAGTCGCTTTTCGCATCGTAGAAGAGAGTGGGTACGAAAGCCCCCGAATTTTCGAGCGTGACGTCGATATTTTTTCGGCTTTTCGTAGCGAAGATGAAAGGGTCACCTCGCCCACCGACGGCGACGGGTCGTCCGATCAGTGATGGATCGAGCAGTCGTTCGCAAGAAGCGAAGAAGCAGTCGAGATCGAGATGGATGATCATAGGCTCTCCTTATCCTCGTGTATCAGTGGGAATTGTAGAGCCCTGTGGTATGATTGGTCCAAAATATATCATTTTCTAAAGAGGTAGGATGCTGTCGTTCGACGAGGTGTTGGCGAGACTCAAGGATATTTTGAGTGACGAAATCGGAGAACGAAAGGTTCGGGATCGGGACGTGGCCGAAGCGCTGGCCATCTCCCCCGCCTATTTCGCCGTGTTGAAGAAGCGGGGATCGATCCCTTTTTCTCAAGTGGCCGATTTTTGCGCCCGACGGAAAATCAGCATCAACTGGCTGCTTTACGATCAAGCGCCCCGATCGTTGGAGGAGAGTACGGAAAAGTATGCTACGATCCGCTACTTTCGGCAGATCAACGCGTCGGCGGGGAACGGTGCCCTCAACTGGGAAGAGCGGTACGAGACGATTCGTATCGACGATGCGACGGTCAAATTGTTGGGTGGGCCGAAACATCTCAAATATATCGACGCCTTGGAAGTGCGAGGGGACTCGATGGAGCCCCTGTTGCACGACGGGGATCTGTTGGCCGTGGATCGTAGCCGCACGAAACTGCGCGACGGAGGCGTCTATGTGATACGTATCGTCGACGAGCTTTTCGTCAAGAGGGTCGAGAAAAGAGACCGCCGCTGGTCTTGCGTCTCGCTCAACCCCGCCTATCCCGCTATCGAAGTGGCTCCCGGCGAACTTCACGTCATCGGCGAAGCGGTCGCCGTGATGCAAAGAGAGGATTGAGATGGAGCGTTACGAGCCTAGAGTGCGTCGTGATCTCGTGGCGATGGTCTACGACTCCATCCCTTTCAGCGCGGTGGTCAACATTCTGGCCGGCCTCGCGATTTTGGTGGTCTATTGGCCCAAAACCGGCAAGCAGACGGTGATATGGTTCGGATTGCTGGTCTTCGCCATTCTCTACCGTCTGGGCATCTATTTCTACTACAAAGCCAAAGAGGGGGACGTTCCGACCTTTCGAGCCGAATGGCTCCAGTGGGTGGGTATGGTTTTGAGCGCGACCGTTTGGGTCAGTGGTCTATGGTATTTTCTGGGCAAGCAGGAGATAGCGTACGATTTTCTGATGGCTTTCGTGATGGGAGGCATGGCCTCGGGTGCGATCACGACCCTTTCGCCTCTTCGGATCACCGCCGTCACCTACATGACGATCGTTCTGGGCGGTACGGCGATATGGTTGCTCACGAGTAGCCGAGGGATCGAAGTGATGATGGGGGTGATGGTCCTCATCTA
>CAZORY010000169.1:0-3178 GCA_964582435.1 uncultured Campylobacterales bacterium | reverse complement strand
CTCCGATCCCGTTTTGCGTGAAACCTTCGAAGCGATCAAACGATCGATCGACGAAAATCGAGGATGAAAAACACGATGAAGCAGACCCTGCGTAACCTCCCCGACGCTCCCGGAGTCTATCAATACTTCGACGAAGAGGGCCGATTGTTGTATGTGGGTAAGGCCAAAAGCCTCAAAAAACGGGTCAAAAGCTACTTCCGTTTCACCCCCGACCTCGCCCCATCTCCCAATCTCGGCCCTCGCATCTACAAGATGGTCAGCGAAGCCAAAAAACTGGAGACGATCGTCACGCCGACCGAAAACGACGCCCTTTTGCTCGAAAACTCCCTCATCAAACAACTCAAACCCAAATACAACATCCTTCTCAGAGATGACAAGACCTATCCCTATCTCTATATCGACCTGAGCCTTCCCTACCCCCGCTTCGAATTGACCCGCAAAGTGGTCAAAGGCAAGAAAATCCGCTACTTCGGCCCTTTCCCTCACGGCGCCAGGGCGATCCTCGATTCATTGTACGAATTGGTCCCTCTGGTGCAAAAAAAGGGGTGTTTGAAAGGTAAAAAAGCGTGCCTTTATCATCAGATCGGCCGCTGCCACGCGCCCTGTGAAGGCAAAATCACCCCCGAAGATTACGCAAAACTCGTCGATGAGGCGTTCGGGTACATTCACCACAAAGGTAAAATCCTCCAAGCTCTACGCCAAAAGATGGCAACCTACGCCCAACAACTTCGATTCGAAGAGGCGGCGAAGATCCGAGATCGTATCGAGGCGATCGAGAAGGTGGAAGAGTACGCCACCGCCGACTTGGCACGACTGGAGGATTTGGATATTTTCGCCGTCGCTTTCGACCGGGGAGCGGGTGTTTTGGTCCGGCTTTTCATGAGAGAAGGCAAGATCGTCTCCTCCAGCCACACTTGGCTACCCGATGCCGACCCCGAGGAGAGGGACGAAATCTATCGACGTAGTATCCTGGAGTTCTACGACCAAGAGACCCCATTCACGGCGACTGCCATCCTCACGGCCCACGCTTTCGAAGCCAGTGAAAACCTCGCGGCGATCCTGACGGCGCGCTTTGGGAAAAAGATCGTTCTCGCCACGCCCCAACGCGGGGACAAAAAAAGGCTCGTGGCCCTGGCGTTGCAAAACGCCGGTGAACTCCTTCGCCAGCGGAGTCAAAAACCCAAAGAGAGCGTCGAAGAGCGCATCGCCGAATTGCTCGGTCTCTCCACCCCCCCTCGCCGAGTGGAGATTTTCGACAACTCCCATCTCATGGGCCAGGCACCGGTGGGAGCGATGGTAGTCTTCGACGAAGGCCATTGGGACAAATCCTCCTATCGCCACTTCAATTTGACGAGTCGCGACGAGTACGCTCAGATGCAAGAGATGCTCGAGCATCGTATCGCCTCTTTCGACCGACGACCACCCCCCGACCTATGGGTGTTGGATGGTGGCCAAACCCTTCGGCGATTGGCCGAAACGTTGCTGAAAAAAGCGAAGGTCAACCTCCCCGTCGCCGCCATCGCCAAAGAGAAACTCGACGCCAAGGCCCATCGGGCCAAAGGGGCGGCCAGGGATATCCTCCACACGAGCGGCGGAGAACTTCACTTGCCACCTTCCGATAGCCGCTTGCAGTGGTTTCAACGCCTTCGCGACGAAGCCCACCGCTTCGTTCTGGCTTATCACAAAAAGAAGCGCTTACAGGAGCAAAAAAAGATCTCTTTGCTCGAGGTTCACGGCATCGGACCGGCGAAGGTCAAAAAGCTCCTCGACTACTTCGGCTCTTTCGAAGCCATCCGACGAGCCGATGAAACGGCCATCGCCCAGGTACTAAACAAAAACGATGCACGGTCGATAATGAATTACCTTAGAGACTTACCCAAAGAGCATATGTAGGCGATGTATCTACTCGATTGTGTTATAATTTTCGCTTACATGGAAATCAGGGATTTGTTTATAGCCAAAATAATGTTGCACCTTGTACATATGGAGTGAGTATGAAGCGGCCTCAACCGATCGATGAAGAGTATACCTTCGCAGACGGCGTCATCATCAGCGAAACCGATCTCAACGGCATCATCACATATGCCAACCGGAAATTCTGCGAAATCTCCGGTTACACGAAAGAGGAGCTCGTCGGTAAGCCTCATAGCATCGTACGCCATCCGGATATGCCAAAAGCCGCTTTTAAACAGATGTGGGATACGATACAAAACGACAAGGAGTGGCAGGGTCTGGTTAAAAATCTTCGCAAAGATGGTCGATATTATTGGGTAGAAGCCGTGATCAAACCCGTCTTCAAAAACGGGGTGAAAGTCGGCTATATCGCGGCGAGGCATCCGGCGAAACGGATGGATGTACTAAGCATCATCAACACCTACGCCAAGATGCTGGAAGAAGAGAGTAAAGGATAACCGTGTTAGTCTACAAAAACGACGGCAAACTACACTGTATCTCCAAAAACGCCCTGAAACTTGCAGGCTACGGCGACATCGCCCAGTTCCTCGACGAACACAACGATTATAGTGAACTCTTCGTCAAGAAACCAGGTTATATCTACAATTTCGAAAATTTCTCCTGGATCAGTTTCCTACGCAACGCCAATCCCGAGCAGAAGAAGGTCTTGATCGCCACCCGAGACGATGCTACGTACGAATGCGATTTGGAGTTGGAGATTCTCTATCCTGCGCACATAGAAGCAGGAACGCCTGAATTCTATTTTCAAGTCGAATTCAAAAACCTCAAACTTGCCAACGGTACGGCCGCCGAACCTTTCGTATCCGCTCCCTCCGAAATGGATAGGCAACCGATCGAAGACATTTACGAACCTCCTGCCCCAACGATCGCACAAACTCCCGAAGAGACGGTCGTGTCCAACGCTTTCTCCCCCTCCGAAGAGAACGTGTCGAAACAAGAGGTTCAAGAGATTCAATTCGGCGAACCGACCACCTCTTCCGAAATAGCGGTCGAAGAGGAACCGAGCTTCACTTTCGACTCGGAAGAGCTGGAGACCGAAGCTCCTCTCGAAACGCTCTCCAACATTGCCGAAACGAAGACGGCAGAAACCTTGGAAAGCGCCTCGACGCCACAATCCTCCCCTTCCAAAGAAGAACGTCTCGACCTGGTCGATTTCAGCTTCGACGAACAGACAACGACTCAAGAGCTAGAAAGCGCGGAAAAA
>CAZORY010000168.1:0-3201 GCA_964582435.1 uncultured Campylobacterales bacterium | reverse complement strand
CCTCGAGACTGTGGAAAAGGATGGAATACCTTACTATAAAATTACCAGACGGGCCCAAAACGGTGATCGAACGATCTACTGGATACAAAAGCAGGAGAGGACGCTACGGCGTGTGGTGACGAAAAGGGATGGCAGAATCGTCAAAGAGATCGTCGTGGATCGTATCGGAGAGGCTGGAGGGGTCAAGATGATCTTGGCCTGGCATATCGTCGATCGAAGAAAAGGGCGAGTGTTGCGCTTTGACATCGAACCTTCTTCCGTTCGACACGACGTTTCCGCCACCCTTTTCAAAAAGAGTCGCCTCAAACGTTGCAGCTCTTGAGATAGCGTGTCAGCATACCTGGCAGCAATACGAAGACGCCTATGAGATTGATGGCGAAGATCGTCGTCATCTCGATGCCGAAACGTCCCAGCAAAGAGCCCGTGAAGATCATACCGGCCAGCGCCGCTATCATCGTGGCATTGGAGACCGCTACCGGCCGTAGGACATCCGCGAGACAGGCTTCTTGTCGGTGGGCGTAGCAGATGAAAATATGGATGAAAGAGTCGGCGTAGAGCCCGGCATAGAGGATCAACGCGATGATGGAAAGAAGGGTCAATGGGATTTGCAACAGCGAATGGATCAGGAGAAAGAGGACGATGGGGAACAGTGCACCGGCCGTGATGATGGGGACGATTCGCAAACTTTTGCAATAAAAGATGAAAAAAAGAAGAATGAAAAGATAGGAGAAAAGAAATCCTACGACGCCCTCTTGGACGAAAATCGTTTCGATCGTGTCGAAATGGGCGAGTTTTCCACGAAGTGCGAGCGACGCTTCAGGGAGTTCGTGATCGATGGCGACGATTTCGTGTTGGAGGCGTGACATTCGCCAGGTGGGTGTGAGCAACGAGATCGCGTAGATTTGGTAGAGAGTTTTCATCTCCTCGTCGAAAAGTGGCGTCTCCTCTTCCAACTCCAAAGCGAAGAGAAATTGGGCCCACGAGGCATCGTCGGCTTGCAGCGGTGATTGATGGGCGAAACGTCGATAAAGATTGGAGAGAGTGATCAAAGGTGTGATCCCCAACTCGTGGCGTAGATGGTCGAATAGTCGTGTCGCTTTTCGGGCATTTTTCAAAGATTCGAAGGTGTCGCGGTGTAACGTGTACGAAAGTGTCACCGGTAGAGCCGGTGTCAACCGTTTTTCAAAATCGACGATTCGATGGCGGACTTGATCTTGCGGGGGTAGGATATTGAAGGGGTTGAGGTCTGTTTTGACGCGATCGGGATAGAGTAGAAGAACGAGTGTCGCGAAGATATAGAGCCCTATCAGATAACGGGCCATTCGCCACCTTCTCGTCGTGTCGTACCATGTGGCGAGAAAACCAAAGAGAGGAACGCCGTTTCGAAAAGTGAGAAGACGGATCGAGAGATAGAGCGCCAAAAGGATCAGGCCTATCGAAAGGGTTCTGCCGAAATCGTGAATCAACGCGAATTCGGAGCGCCATAGATAGAGAGCACTGATGAGTGTCGTGACCAAAGAGACGCCGATACCCAACAAAAGTTTACGACGGTCGAGTCGACTGAGATGAAGATAGTTGAGCATCGTGAGGGTATAGATAAAAAGAAACAGAGCCGCCATCGCCGAGACGATCGTCAAGGGGGTTCGTAGGAGCCATGCGACCACGAGAACGAAGCATGCGAAGAGCGAAAGTTCGAAGAGTACGCCGATCCAATAACGCAGTGGAAACAGAAACAGACTGACAATCAGTAGGATCGGCAGTATCCGCTGGGTATAGTCTCCGATCGAACGGCTGAACCCTCGAAGGAGCATGATACCGGCCGCCGAAGTTCCGGCGATTTGATGGCCTGCGAACGTTTCGACGACCGCTTGTTGAAACTTTTTTGGGAAAAGAAGCAGACAACCATCGGTGTCAAGGCGGTACGATGTCTCCACCATGCCATCTTCGCGCAACCGTTCGATGGTATGTTCATCACAAGGATAGACGAAGAGATACTGCATATCGGCACTCAACCAGGGATTGTCCTTTTGCACATCGGAAATTTTTGGAAAAAAACTTTCCCATGCCACCGGTTGCAAAGGGATATGGCGTGCGAGACCTACGATAGCCAGCCACAAGCATGCGATCGCCACGATTTGGGTGAAGAGTTTCAAAACCTCACCTCCATCGTCGCGACGAAGAGGTCCATCTGTGGATCGTCGGGATAGTAGAGATATTGAAACTTCAGATCCGCATTTTCACGATATCCTACGGTCAACGTGGGGAGAAAACTGACACGATTTTCACCTTCCGTCCCCCCAAAGATCGTGTAATTTTCGATTTTGAGGGAAAAGTGTCCCTTTTCGACCGTATCCATACGCGTCATCCAGACGGCGCTGTATAGATCGGTACCGGCCCGTTCGATCCGTATCCATTCCATCTCCACTTCGTTGTAAAAGTTTTGGCCGGAATGATCGAAGCCTATGCCGACTCCGGAGAATCGTGAATAGTCGTTGAAAAAAGGGACCTTGTCGCGCCAAAAGATTTCTCCGCGCACGCCGTAGTCGGAAAGGGTGGTTTCGGCATATAGAAGGGCTTGGTTGTAACGGAACCCTTGGACACCTTTGACGAAGGAGAGATCTTGTTGATCCAGGTATTTTTTGAAATGTCGCCAACCGTTGTCCCTGTCCTGAATCGTTTGGAGCAGTTGCGTGTCCAACTCGACATAGGGAATTTCGGAATATTTGTTGAACCAGCCGATACCGACGGTCGCTTCGTCGAGGTTCCACTCGGCTTTGGCACCGACAAGTGTTTTGTCGATCGTCAAATCTTCGGTGTCGTAGTAGCGTCGGACACCGTTTTTGATCGTGGGGGCGATACCCTGCGTGAAAGCGGGGAGGAAAATCTGGGTTTTCGCCTCTTCTAAAAAGCTATTGGTCAGGTGGTAGTTCGAGATAAGACGGGGGATGAAACGATCGAGAGCGAGATTGAGATAGCTACTGGTATAGTCTTGATATCGGCGATCGAAAGGTTCGATATATAGATTGATGGAGACGGCTTCGGAAGGGATCAGCGTCGCCGTCGCCTGCCACTGTGGAATACGTCTGATGTCCGGATCAGAATCGTCGAAAAACAGTGGACGCACCGGATTGAGAATATTGGAAAAGGAGAGGAGATCGAGGACACCGACTGTTGTAGTGTATTTTCCGATTTTGAAAGTGT
>CAZORY010000167.1:0-3243 GCA_964582435.1 uncultured Campylobacterales bacterium | reverse complement strand
CTGGCGCTGGCACGCCAGGAGAGTCGCTTCATCCCATCCTCCATCTCTCCCTCCTACGCCTTGGGTATGATGCAGATTATGCCCTTTTTGGTCGAGGCGTTGGCCAAAGAGCGTGGCACGCACGTCGATCTAGTGGCCATGCTCGATCCTTATCGCAATATCGACTACGCCAAAAGGCATCTGAAGTACCTGAGAAAGCATCTACGACATCCTCTTTTTCTCTCTTACGCGTACAACGGGGGGATCGGTTTTACACGAAGAGTCCTGAAACGCGAGGATCTGTTCCACAAGGGTCCTTACGAACCTTGGATGAGTATGGAGAGAATTCCTTACGACGAAAGTCGCCGCTACGGGAAAAAGGTGCTGGCCAACTATATCGTCTACAAAAAGTTACTGGGCGATCCTATCGCCGTATCGAAGGTCGTCGAAAACTCAGCGTTACTTTCCCGTAAGGATAGACGCTAAAATCGATGACCAACTTCTTCGCTTTCGTCGGAGGAAATTCGACCAAGTAGTAGTCTCCCCATCGATTGACGTTGGGCAACAATCGATAGAGGTCGTCGGAAGTTTTCACTTTGGTGATTTTGGCAGGTTTCATGCCATTGAGAAGAATTTTGTAATTCTTGTTGAAATCTTTCGCGTTCAATTCGCTGACGATACCGACGAAAAAGTAGATCCCATTTTCGTCCTTGTAGCGGTCGGGAAACACTTCGTTGAGCAGCGTCGCCGTGATGGCCGCTTTGGTTTCGAGCTCTTCGACCAGTTGATTTTCCCTCGTATAGACCAACGCTTTTTCATAGATGCGATCGGGAGAGAGTATCTCCGTCACTTCGTTTTTCGAACCACATCCGACGAACAGCGCCGCGAACACTACAAGTGCGATTACACTTTTTCCCATCTCCAAACACCCTTTTTGAGTAATTTAGGAATATTATCACATAAACCTTTTTTCAAACCTTTTTGGCTATAATCTCGAAGATTTCAAAGAGAGAGGATAGAGGGTGCGCAAACGTCTCGCCGTCGCTTTCACCGGCCCTTCCAACAGCGGCAAAACGACTTTGATAGAAAAGATCGCCCGTGTTTTGATCGCCCAGTACAAAGTCGCCATCGTCAAGAACGACCCCAAAGACAAAGCGGTCTTCGACGTGGAAGGCAAAGATAGCTGGAAATTCTACCAAACGGGTGCCGAAGTGATCGTCACCTCTCCGACCCGTACCACCTATTTCTCCCATCGTTCCAAAACGATCGACGAAATCATCCATATGGTGGACGATTTCGACTACCTACTGGTCGAAGGTCTCAAAACCCTTCCATTGCCACGTATCGCCATTTTCCGTCACCGAATCGACCCCCGTTATTTCGACTACTCCGAAGCGATCGCCATTGACGACACGATCGAACCGAAAGATTACGACATTCCTCCGTCGATCGATATACTCGATCTCAACGACACCGATGCCGTCATCGAGTGGATCAAATCCCATGCAAAGGCTGTATAGATGAAGACGCTGGCCCCCATTTTCGAAGCGATCGAACGTTCCGCCCACCGTATTCGCGAAGCGATCACCAACGAAGACTTGTGCTATGGCGACAGCTGCAACTCGACCGGCGATATGCAGCTCAAACTCGATATTCAAAGCGATCTGATCATCGCCGAGGAGTTCTCCAAAATCACGGCGATCAAGCAGATCGCCAGCGAAGAGAAGGAGGAGGCCGAAACACTCCATCCCGAGGGGCGTTACTGTATCGCTTACGATCCGTTGGACGGTTCCAGTCTCATCGACGTGGATTTGAGTGTGGGGACGATCTATGGCATCTACGAGGGGGCGTTTCAAGCCGATCGAATGGTCGCCGCCGTCTATATCGTCCACGGTCCCCGGCTCGAGATGGTCACCGCTTACAAAGGAGGGGTGCGCCGTTATATCTTCCGGCATGGGCGATTTATGGAAGAGGAGACCAAAAAGCTGAACGACAAAGGCAAACTCAACGCCCCCGGCGGCACCCAACAGCACTGGCCCGCACATCACAAACGCCTGATCGATGGGCTATTCGCCGAAGGGTATCGGCTCCGCTACAGTGGGGGCATGGTACCGGATCTCCATCAGATCCTGATCAAAGGGGGAGGACTCTTCAGCTATCCCGGCACCACCGACAAACCGGAAGGCAAACTACGTAAACTCTTCGAAGTCTTTCCCTTCGCCTTCGTCTACGAAACGGCGGGCGGCGAAGCGATCGACGATCGGGGACGACGGCTTCTCGATCTTCCTTGCGACGATCCTCACGAAACGACACCATGCTTTTTCGGAAGTCGTTATGAAATCTCGAAAGTGAAAGAGGCCTATGGCGTCTGAATCACAAGTCAAGGATCGATGGGTCCAAGCCCGGGAAGAGGCCAAGCTCAAGCTATGGTCGTGTCAGAAAGAGCGGAAAGTAACGAGCTGTTTTCAATGTGAAAAAGTGATCGGTTGCGAGATTCGCAACACGTATGTCCAAAAGGTCTACGAGAGTATGAGCAAAGGAGAGAGCGGCGGATTCGAATTTTAATTGAGAATTGAGAATGGATAACGGATGCGATCAGGCCGTCCTTTATGATTCTCAATTCTCAATTCAAATCACGAGGTTTTTTCATGAGCGAAAAGTGCCAGAAAGTTTATATCACCACACCCATCTACTATGTCAACGACGTTCCTCACATCGGTCATGCCTACACGACGATCATCGCCGATACGTTGGCGAGATACAGCCGACTGGTCGGCTACGATGTCTTCTTCCTTACCGGCACCGACGAACATGGCCAAAAGATCGAACAGGCCGCCAAAGCGCGGGGCAAATCCCCCCAACAGTATGCCGACGAGATCTCGGCACGCTTCAAGAACCTCTGGGATCAATTCGAAATCAGCTACGACAAATTCATCCGGACCACCGACGAAAATCATATGAGAGGTGTACAAAAAGCCTTCGAAGTGATGTACGACAACGGCGACATCTACAAAGATGTCTACCGGGGCCACTACTGTGTCAGTTGTGAAACGTTCTTCACCGAAACCCAGCTCATCGACGAGGAATTTTGCCCTGAATGTGGACGCTCCACGACGATCGTGGAAGAGGAGAGCTACTTTTTCAAACTTAGCAAATATCAAGAGAGATTATTGGAGTGGTACGAGAGTCGACCCGATTGCATCCTTCCGAAATCGAAGCGTAACGAGGTGATCAATTTCGTCAAAAACGGTCTCGACGACCTAT
>CAZORY010000166.1:0-3248 GCA_964582435.1 uncultured Campylobacterales bacterium | reverse complement strand
GAGCGCTTCATGCAGCATCGAATTATCATAAGGAGTAGGGTCGAGATCGACGATCGTCGTTCTGGGTAGAGGAATGGGTGAAAGAAAACGACTTTGTGACACAAGCGCCATCACCATCGCTACGATGATCAACGAACTTTTTTTCATAACATTGCCTTGATTTTCAAAAGGTCCTGATAGGCCTCTTTTTTCGCCGACGGATTACGAAGCAGGTAACTTGGATGATAGGTCGGGATCAGTCGATAATCACCCATATCGATCACTTGCCCCCGTATTTTGGTGATCCCCGTTTTATCACCCGTCAGATAGTGGTAAGCTGTGGCCCCCAGTGTGACGATGATACGTGGACGAACGATCGCGATCTGTTTGTGTAGATAGGGAAGACAGGTGTGGGCCTCTTCGGGGGTAGGGACGCGATTGTTGGGTGGGCGGCATTTGACGATATTGCAAATGTAGACATCACTGCGTGGTCTTTCAAGAACGTTTTCTATCATTTTCGTCAGCAACTCTCCCGCTCGGCCTACGAAAGGGCGTCCCGTCGTATCCTCCCTCGCACCGGGCCCTTCGCCTACGAACATCAGTTCCGCATTCTGCGGCCCCTCGCCGAACACCGTCTTTGTGCGAGTCTTACTCAAATCGCACAGTTGACACTGACTGACGATCTGCTCCAAGGCCGCCAGGTCATCGGGTAGTGCCATACGTCGTGACGCTCTTTTTTCCACAAGTGGAACATATCGAAAACCGATCTCTTTGAGCTGGTAGAGACGTTTGAGTTGTAAGGCGTTGTAAAGACGATTCATAACGGCAAGTGTAGGGAAAAAGGGGTTAAAAAGAGGTTAGGAACGTCTAGTGACGTTCCCTGTGCAAATCTATCAATCATTTTCGAGGGTGTGGTACCCCCGACGAAGAGTCAGCCTTCGACCGTCACTTCTTTGGGATCGCTTTCCCATAAGCCGTGTTTGGTGCAGTATGCCATCGCGGTAAGTTTCAGTTTGCTACCGGTCGGAACGATATTGAAAGTCACTTCCGCATGCTCTTTTTGATTGCCGAGGCTACCAGGCGTGAACGTCGCTTGAGCCATCAGTGTTTCACCGTTCCAAAGCTGGATATACGCGATATAATGATCGAAATCGTCGGGATGGCTATATTCGTTCCCCATTTTGACGGTTACGGCGAATTTTTCGCCTTTTTTAGCGGTATCGTCGCAGTGGATGAACGGAGAGTGACGATCGATGTAATCTTTTTTCGCTTCTCTTTCGATGGTGTCGATATCGACGTATCGGTTGATCTTAGGCATGTTGGCCTCCTTTTTCGTTTTGATTTTGTTATGGCTATTGTAGCACAGTGTGGTTAAAGAAGATAAATTTTGTCCTATTTGACGAAGGCTTTAAGCTTTTTAAAAGACTCCCCTCGAACAAAGAGGGGAGAGGGCATCACACGAAAGTGACTTCGGCGACGTTGTGCTGTAAGCCAAGTTCTTTGGGATCGATACCTAGGGCGAGACCGACCAGTTGGGGAAGATGCAATACCGGCATAGCGATGTCGCGACCCATCTCTTTGGCGACGGCATGCTGCTTGACATCCATATTCAAGTGACAAAGAGGGCAGGGAGTGACCATCATATCCGCATCGTTGTCCATCGCGTCCAACAGTGCGGTACCTGTGAGTCGGTTGGCGGTTTTGGGCGCTTGCAAATCGGCATGGAAACCGCAGCATTTGTTTTTGCTTTCGTAATCGACACTCTTACCTTTAAGCGCCTCGATCAAACGATCGAGAGAGGTAGGGTTGTAAGGGTCTTCTCCCCCGTTGTATTTGGCCATCAGCGGCTCTTTCGTAAAGCCTTCCTCACCACCGCCTTCACCGACATCTTTTTCGATGATCACAGCGTTGTGCTTGTTGTGCAAATGGCTGGGACGGATATTGTGACAGCCGTAGAACGCGGCGATGTTGAAATCGTCCAAGGGGCGCTCCACCTTTTCAGCCAACTTGTCCAGTCCGTAGTCGTCGATCAGCGCGTAGAGAAAATGACGCACACTACTGGTCCCTTTGTACTCCAGTCCCACTTCGGCAAGCTTTTCGTTGACCTGAGATTTGAGATCTTCGTCGTTGTCCAAGCGCTCTTTGGTCATGACGGTGTTGAGCTGGCAGGTGTTGCAGATCGTGACCATCGGAAGATCCAATTTCTCGGCGTAGCAGATGTTGCGAGCATTGAGGACCAACGAGAGAAAATCGTCGAAATCTTGAAGATGGCTGGCACCACAGCAGCTCGCTTCATCGAGCAAAATCAGCTCGATACCAAGTTTCTTGGCCACGGCCATCGTGGACATCAACAGTTCCGGTGTCGATTCTCTAGCGGTACATCCGGTATAGAGTGCATATTTGAGTTCTGCCATGTCGTTTCCTTAAAATTTGACTTTCGATGAAGATTTGACGAGTGTCTTGATCTCGTCGAGATTTTTGCTTTTGGGCATGTTCCACGGCATGACGATTTTGCCTTTTTTGAACATCGCGATCGCTTCCGGCAGGTGTTTCATGACGCCGAGATTTCCTTCGGAATATCGAACCAATTCGCCTTCGTCCAAAATTCCGTGTTTGACGATCGAATGTTTGAAACCGACCGCATGGCGTGTAGCGACATTGTTTTGTGCCATACCCTCTTCGAAAAGTTGATTGTGCAACTTCGTGATCTTACCGATCGGGTCGACATCTTTCGGGCAGGCTTCGGCACATTCGAAACATTTGACACAGTCCCAGACACCAGGGCCCATTTCACGTACTTTTTCCAACCGTTCCGTTTTGGCGTTATCTCGTACGTCGGCGTTGAAACGGTAGGCTTTGGCAAATTGCGCCGGACCAAAATACTCTTCGTTGACCTCCACGACCGGACAGGCGTAATAGCAGTTGCCGCACTGGATACAGTAGTCGGCTTCCAACAACGCTTCGGCCTCTTCGGGAGAGACGCGAATCTCCTCTTCGGGGTGTTCGTCGATCTCGGCTTCGAGCCACGGCTTGAGTTGGGCGTGTTTGTCCCAAAAATCTTTTTTGTCGATGATCATGTCTTTGATCACACGTTTTTTGCTTTGAGGCTCCAACACCAACTCGTTGGTGCCGAAGATATCGACCAATTCCCAAACATTCTGTTTACAAGAGAGCACCGGTTTGCCGTTGACTTTGATGGAACAACTTCCGCAAATCCCATGTCGACAACTACGGCGATAACTAAAACTACCGTCGAACTCCCATTTGAT
>CAZORY010000165.1:0-3318 GCA_964582435.1 uncultured Campylobacterales bacterium | reverse complement strand
GAAGGGGTGCCGGGATTGGCCAAAACGACCACTGTCAATGTGTTGGCCAAAGCGTTGGGCCTTACTTTCAAAAGGGTACAGTTCACCCCCGATCTACTCCCGAGCGATATCATCGGTGCTGAAATCTATGATCCAAAAAACAACAGTTTCAAAATAAAACGAGGGCCGGTTTTTACCAATCTATTATTGGCCGACGAGATCAATCGCGCCCCTGCGAAGGTCCAATCGGCACTTTTGGAAGTGATGCAAGAGCGTCAAGTGACAATCGGTGAAGAGAGTTTTCAAATCGAACCACCGTTTCTGGTCATGGCGACCCAAAACCCTGTCGAACAGGAAGGGGCTTACAATCTCCCCGAGGCACAATTGGACCGCTTCATGATGAAGCTGGTCATCGGTTACAATACGCCCGAGGAAGAACTCGAGATCGCTAGAAGGGTGGCCAACGATGCACTCGGTGCGATCGAAGAGGTCGCGACCCGTGAAGATATATTTGCTATCAAAGAAGCGGTGAAGAAAATCCATATCGACGAAGAGGTGGAAAAGTATATCGTGGATTTGATCTTTGCGACCCGAGAACCCAAACGCTTCGGGCTGGAGACGATCGAAAAGTGGATCATGTACGGTGCGAGTCCGAGGGCGTCGATCGATCTATACAAAGCGGCCAGGGCTCAGGCCTATATGCGAGGAAAAGATTTCGTTTCACCCGTAGATATAGCCTATGTGGCCAAAGATGTATTGCGTCATCGCATCATCTTAAGTTATGAGGCGGAAGCCGAAGAGATCGGCGCCGATCTAGTGATCGACAAAGTATTGGAAACCGTCCCGATTCCGTAAAGGGTATGTGTGAGAAAACGGCTTAAAACTCTGCTGATCAAGACTCGTCGGCAAGTCTTTTCGGAGATGATCGGCAACAACCCTTCTCTGTTTCATGGTGAGGGGTACGATTTCAGCGAGTTGCGTGAATATCAAGTCGGGGACGATATCCGTAAGATCGACTGGACGATCACCGCCAAACTTCAAAAACCCTATGTCAAACTTTTCCATGAAGAGCGGGAACTGAGTGTCGTCGTCGTTTGTATGATGGGAGGGAGCCTTTTTTTCGGCACCCATCGGCTCAAACAGGAGGTAATCGCCGAAGTGGCGGCGATCGTCGGTTATTCGGCGATCAAAAATGGCGACCTTTTTACAGGCGCGGTGGTGAGTGAGCGCATCGAAGAGATGACGAGAGCGACGAAGAGGCTTTTTGGTGTTAACCGATTCGTCGAAAAGATCGACGAGATGGCATTGGTCGGACGGCGGGCCGATTACCAAGGGGTGATGGGACAACTTTTTCGCCGACTTAAACGGCGGAGTATCCTTTTTATCGTCGGCGATTTTCTTGCACCGGTCGATTTGGGTCTTTTGAGCAAAAAACATGAAGTGATCGCCGTGATCGTGCGGGATCGTTTCGAAGAGCGTCCCAAGCCTTTGGGACAGGTTCATTTGGTCGATCCTGAAACGGGTGTGACGTTACAAACTCATTTCGGCCATGCCAGTGCCGTCAAATACCGGGCGAAAATCGTCGAAAACGATCAACGGCTCTTCGAGCATTTGCACAAACATCGGGTACGCTTCGTCAAAATCTATACCGATGAAGATCCTTTCGGACGGCTGGTACGACTTTTCGGAGGGCGTATGTGAGAGGCCAGGATTTGCCGATTCGGGATATCAAACCGCTTTTGCCGATTCCTGACGTTTCACTCTATCTACTCGTCGGTATGGTCGTAGCGGGCGTGCTCGTGGTGGGGACGCTTCTTTATTTCGGATGGCGATGGTGGCGGAGCCATCGAAAAAAAGATCCTAGGCTCGTATGGCTTGCGAAACTCGATCAAATCGATTATGACGATCCGAAAAAAGCGGCCTATACGATGACTCGGTATGGACGATTGCTCGCCGAAGACAAGCGAAGGGAAGAGATTTTGCATCAACTGTTGCCCAAATTGGAGCGTTATAAATACCAAAAAGAGGTACCACCGCTGGATGAAGAGACGAAGCGATTCATGCGACTTTTCATCGAGATGAGTCACGATGCACTTTGAGTATCCCTGGGTTTTTCTTTTCGGAGCACTTTTTCTCGTTTGCGAGCGCAAATGTCCGCTTCGCATCGATTTGCTCTTTTTTCCTCATGTCGGTCGTATCGCCAAACATGCGGCCAAAAGTTCGTTGGCCCAGGCTTTCAAGTGGATGGGATGGAGTGGGCTGATCGTCGCGTTGGCTTCTCCCGTCAAGACGCATGAACTCGAAGCAACGAGGACGAACGGTCGGGATATGGTCTTGGTGTTGGATGCCAGTCGTTCCATGGACGACCCCTTTTCCATGGCGCGAAAAGAGAACAAATTCGCCACGCTCAAACGGGTGGTGGGAGATTTTATCGCCAAACGCCATGACGATAGACTAGGCATCGTTCTTTTCGGGGAGTATGCCTATATCGCTTCACCGCTGACCTTCGATCACGAGACATTGAAGAAGATTCTGCCTCATCTTGAAGTAGGCATCGCCGGTGAACGCACGGCGATCTACGATGCGTTGGCGATGGCGGTGAAACTATTCAAAACGTCCGATGCCAAAAGCAAGGTGATCGTACTCATCACGGATGGGCGTAATACGGCTGGAAAGATTCCACTCTCGGTCGCGATGAAGCTTATCGAAAAATATGGGATCAAAGTATATACCATCGGAATAGGCAACGGTACGAATTATGATCCCCGGGTGTTGAAACGGCTGGCGAAAGTGAGCGGTGGACGCTATTTCTCGGCCGAGGACCCGGATATGTTGGAGCATATCTATCGACGTATCGATCGGCTCGAGACGTCCAACATCCCATCCAAACCCATCATCAAAACCGAATACTTTTTTCATTATCCGCTCTACGTGGCGGCGATGTCGCTTTTGATCTACCTCTTTTTGATGAATCGAAGCGAGGCGTGACGGTGCACTTTCTCTATCCAGAATTTATCTATTTGATGCTCTTTCCTGCCGCCCTATTGGTCTATCTCATCACGACCAACAAAGACGTATTGGAGCGGATATTCGACGAACGCGTCCTGGCGAAGCTTCGTATCGACGGTGATGCTTTGGGGCGACACGGACACAATACGCTTCTTTTCACCGTATTTTTGTTGATGACGTTGGCTCTTGCCAGGCCCGTCATCGACAAGGGGGAACATCGTGTGAAGGTCCCCGGCGTGGACCTGGTGGTGGCACTCGATCTTTCACGCTCGATGAGAGCGAAAGATTTCTATCTGGACCGGTTGCGGTTCGCCAAGCAAAAATTGCTCG
>CAZORY010000164.1:0-3324 GCA_964582435.1 uncultured Campylobacterales bacterium | reverse complement strand
CAAAAAGGCACTTTCTGAGCATTTCGGTAACAGTATAGAAGTCGATCTTGGCGTGATGCCACGAAAGGTAACAGTCGACCTGCGGAAGGAGGGCGATGAGGAGCTTTTAATCGCGACGTTAAGGAAGCTGGGCTATCCTCTAATCGATGCAGAGGTAAGCACCATCGAAGGCGCGGTGATGAAGGGCAAAAGCTTTGTCTCTTGTGCCGTGGGAAAATTCAATCCAACGAAGGAGAAGTGATGAGTCTGATGAAAGCACCGGAAAATACGCCGGTTTGGACCGATGAGAGTCGATGTAAAGCATGCGATATCTGTGTGGACGCTTGTCCCGCGGGTGTCTTGGCGATGCGTTACGAGCCTCATTCGGTTTTGGGTGCGATGATCACCGTCGAGGCCCCGGAACTGTGTATCGGATGTAACGATTGCGAATTGACGTGTCCCGATTTCGCGATTTTCGTCGCCGATCGTAAAGAGTACAAATTCGCTAAATTGACCGATGCGGCCAAAGAGCGTGCCGAAGCGATCAAGAAAAATAACTATATGACGCTCAGCGCATAAGGAGAGAGTATGGCAAGAGAAGTAATATCGAGCGGAAACGAACTGGCTGCTCTGGCAGCGAGAGATTCGGGATGTATGTTTTTCGGCGGGTATCCGATCACTCCGTCGAGCGAGGTGATGCATGCGATGACCGATTTGCTGCCCAAAGTCGGAGGTGCCGCCATTCAAATGGAAGACGAGATCGGCGGTATCTGTGCGGCGATCGGTGCCGCGATGAGCGGTGTACGTGCGATGACGGCGACTTCCGGTCCAGGGATCTCTTTGAAAGCGGAAAACCTTGGCCTCGCCCAAATGGCGGAAGTACCCCTGGTCGTCGTCAACGTCATGCGGGGCGGCCCTTCGACCGGTCTTCCCACTCGCGTCAGCCAAGGTGACGTCGCACAGGCCAAAAACCCCAGCCACGGTGACTACAAATCGATCACCGTATGTGCGGGCAATCTACAAGAGTGTTATACGGAGACGGTCCGTGCCTTCAATCTGGCCGATCGCTTCATGCAACCGGTCATCGTATTGCTCGACGAAACGATCGGACATATGCACGCCAAAGCGGTATTACCCGACGAAGAGGAAGTGCGAGCGAATATCAAACCGCGCCGAACCTTCGACGGGCCGCCCGAAGAGTACAAACCCTACGGTGTCGCCCAGGACGAGCCAGCCATTCTCAATCCGATGTTCAAAGGCTATCGCTACCACTTTACCGGCCTTCACCACGATGCGGACGGCTTCCCGACGGAAGAGAAGGAGACCTGTCGAAAATTGATCGACCGTCTTTTTAGGAAAGTGGACGAACATCTGGACGAGTTGGAGTACAACGAAGAGTATATGCTCGACGATGCCGATATCTTGATCGTCGCGTACGGTTCGGTTTCTCTAGCGGCCAAAGAGGCGATCAACCGCCTGCGCGAAGAGGGAATCAAGGTAGGACTTTTCCGACCTATCACGTTGTGGCCAAGTCCGGAAAAACGCCTCTACGAACTGGGACAGAAATTCGAGAAAGTGCTGAGCGTCGAGCTCAACATGGGACAATACTACGAAGAGATCCAAAGAGCGATGGAACGACACGATATCGAAAAATTGGTCAAAGTCAACGGTCGGCCCTTCTCGCCCCAAGACATTATCGAAAAAATCAAGGAGATGTAATATGGCATTCAATTACGATGAATATTTGCGCGTCAACAAGATGCCGACCCTCTGGTGTTGGGGATGTGGCGATGGCGTGATCCTCAAAGCTTTTATCCGCGCGATCGACAAGCTCGGCATCAAAAAAGACGATGTCTGCGTCGTATCAGGTATCGGCTGCTCCGGACGTTTCAGCTCTTACGTCGATTTCAACACGGTTCATACGACCCACGGTCGGACCGTGGCTTACGCGACGGGTATCAAACTGGCCAATCCGGACAAGCACGTCATCTGTGTCGCCGGTGACGGTGACGCACTGGCGATCGGTGGTAACCATACGATCCACGGATGTCGGCGAAATATCGACATGACGATGATCGTCATCAACAACTTCATCTATGGTTTGACCAACTCCCAAACTTCTCCGACGACCCCGAGAGGTTATTGGACAGTGACGATGAAACAAGGGAACATCGATCCCACCTTCGACGCCTGTGCGCTGGCGGAAGCGGCCGGTGCTTCTTTCGTCGCTCGGGAAAAAGTGAGCGAGCCTAGAAAACTGGAGAAGATCTTCGTCAAAGCGTTGGAGCATAAAGGCTTCTCTTTCATCGACGTACTTTCCAACTGTCACATCAACCTGGGACGGAAGAACAAAATGGCGTCCGCGATGGAAAACCTCGATTGGATCGATGAAATCACGATGCCGAAGAAAAAGTACGACGCGCTTCCTGATGAAGAGAAAGTCAACATTCTCCCCACCGGTATCTTGAAGCAAGATACCGAGGCGGAAGAGTACTGTGCGATGTACGAGCAACTCAAAGAGGTCTATCAAGGCAAGCGTGGCAAAATCACGCCCGACGAATTCAAGAAAGTGATATAAGGGGTCATCATGAGCAGAATTGTCATGCGATTTACCGGTGTAGGTGGACAGGGCGTCCTCCTCGCCGGCGAGATTTTCGCGGCGGCGAAAATCAAAATGGGTGGCTACGGGGTCAAAACCGCGACCTATACGTCCCAGGTGCGTGGTGGCCCGACGGTCGTCGATATTCAATTGGACGACAAAGAGATCTACTATCCTTACGCGATCGACGGTCAAATCGACTTCATGCTCTCAGTCGCCGACAAAAGTTATCAGCTTTTCAAAAACGGTGTGCGTGAAGGGGGGATTATCGTCATCGACCCGAACTTGGTCTATCCGACCGAAGAAGATCGAAAAAAGTGGAAAATCATCGAAATTCCCATTATCACGATCGCTAAAGAGGAAGTGGGCAACGTCATCACCCAATCGGTCGTCGCTTTGGCCATCGCCAACACGATCATGAACGCTTTGCCTGAAGAGGTGCTCATCGAAACGATGCTCAGCAAAGTTCCTAAAAAGGTGCATGAAGCGAACCTCAAAGCGTATGAGCTGGGCAAAAAGTATGCATTGGAAGCCATGGAGAAATTGGGCCTTCAACCGGTCAATGCTTGATCGACGTGGAGCTTCGGCTCCACACTTCGACACTCTTTCATTCCTTCTCTTTCTTTTCGATCGAAAATTTGCTAATATCTAATCCACAAGGTACGGCGGATGCTTGCTTGGCGACGGCCAAGAGGAAAGTCCGGGCTGCAGTGGAGCAGGGTTCCGTCTAACGGACGGCCACCGTA
>CAZORY010000163.1:0-3329 GCA_964582435.1 uncultured Campylobacterales bacterium | reverse complement strand
GCCAAAGAGGTAGAGGTCGACTACAAGCGTCACATTCGCTGGATGCGCGAGGTGGACGAAGCGATCGAAGAGGAGCGGGTGGTACTCCATTACCAGCCGATCCGCAATCTTCACGATCTTTCCGAAAAGCGTTATGAAGTGTTGGTGCGTATCGTCGATCGAAACGGTACGATACACCTTCCGGGAGAGTTTCTCGATGTCGTGCAGCACAGTCGTCTGTACGCCCGTTTGACCCGCATCGTACTGGCCAAGAGTTTCGCCAATTTCAAAGAGACCGATTGCGCCTTTTCCGTCAATCTGAGCAACAACGACATCAAAGACCCTCTCTGTCGAAAATTCGTGTACGAATCCTTGCATCGCTTCCCCAATCCGGAGAGGGTCACCTTCGAAATATTGGAGACGGAAGAGGTGTCCGATTTCGAACTGGTCAACGAATTCATCAATATGGTCCACTCGTTAGGGGCCAAAATCGCCATCGACGATTTCGGCAGCGGCTACTCAAACTTTCACTACATTCCCAAATTGAGAGTGGACTATTTCAAGATCGACGCCTCGCTGATACGTCATGTACACGAAGACCCCGATATCAAGATGTTGGTGGAGAGTATCGTCCTTTTCGCCCACAAAATGGGTGTGAAGACGGTGGCGGAGTATGTGGAAAACGAGGAGATCGCCACCATGTGTGAATATCTGGGCTTCGATTGTCTGCAAGGCTACTATATCGGTCGCCCCGGTCCCGTCGCGCAAGGGTGCTAGCGCTTGAGGAACGCCTGCAACTTTTTCAAGGGCAGGGTGTTGATCACATCCGCCTTCTCCAGCCAGCCGCGGCGGGCTTGGTTGATGCCGTATCGCATGAATGCGAGGCTCGTGATGTCGTGGGCGTCGGTGGCGATGGAGATTTTGACCCCCTCCTCTTTGGCCGCTTTGGCATGGATGTCGTCCAGGTCGAGGCGCTCGGGCTGGGCGTTGATCTCCAAGGCGACGCCGTGCTCTTTGCAAGCTTTGTAGATCTGGGCCATATCGAGGGTGTAGGGGTTTCTATGTCCGATCACCCGTCCGGTCGGATGGGCGACGATGTGAAGAGCGGGATGGGCGATCGCTTTGAGAAGGCGTCGGGTCTGTGCTTTTTCGGAGAGGTCGAATTTGTAATGGATGGCACCCAGGACGATGTCCAGTTCCCGAAGAAGCGTGTCGGGCAGATCGAGCGAGCCGTCTTCGAGAATATCGCATTCGATACCTTTGAGAATCGTGATCCCATCGATCTCTTCGTTGAGACGATCGATCGCTTCCATCTGCGCCCTCAGCCGCTTTTCATCCAGACCCTTCGCGACGGTGAGATGTCGGGAGTGGTCGGTGATCGCGATATATTCGTACCCTTCCTTCATCGCCGCTTCGGCCATCTGTCGGATCGTGGCATGGCCGTCGGTCTCCGTGGTATGCATATGCAAGTCACCCCGGATATCCTCCCGTCTTACCAAATCAGGGAGCTTCCCTTCCAGGCACGCCTCCACTTCGCCCCGATCTTCCCGTAGTTCCGGCGCGATATAGCACAGCCCCATCAGCCGATAAATGCCCTCTTCCGTTTCGCCGCCCAACCTCTTGTCACCGTCGAAAATACCGTATTCGTTGATTTTCCATCCTCGTTCCACGGCCATTTTCCGGATTTTGATATTGTGGGCTTTGGAGCCGGTGAAATAGTGCAGGGCCGAGCCGTAGCTTTCGGCGGCGACGCTTCGAAGGTCGACTTGCAGGTCGTTGCGTAAGATGACGGTAGAACGGGTGGGGCCTTTGGAGACGACCTCTTTGACCCCTTCGTAACGCACGAAATAGTCGGTCACCTCTTGCCAGTTCTTGGCCACGACCAGAATATCCAGGTCGCCGACCGTCTCTTTACGACGGCGATAGCTACCGGCCACTTCCACTTTCAATATGCCTTCGAACCGTTCGAGATAGTCACGCAAGCCTTCGGCGAAAGGTCTGGCGACGTCGAAGCGGAAACGGTGTCCGCTTTTTTTGGCCAGCGCCACCCCTTTGAGAATTTTGGCGACCAATTTAGGTCCGAAACCTTTGAGGGTATAGATGTCGCCGCTTTCGGCGAGCTTGGCCAGTTCGGGGAGGGAGGTGATGCCGAAAGTGTCGTAGAGTTGGCGAATACGTTTGGGCCCCAGCCCTTCGATGGCGAGCAGTTTGTCCAATCCCTCGGGAAGCTCCTTTTTCAAAGCCTCCAATTTGGAAAAACGGCCGGTTTCGAGAATTTCGTGAATGGCGTCGGAGAGATCCTGGCCGATGCCGGGTAATTTCGTCAAATCCACGCCCTCGGCCACCAAGGTTTCGAGGCTTTTGCCGAGGTTTTGGACCGTACGCGCGGCGTTGCGGTAAGCCCGCACTTTGAAAGGATTGGCCCCTTTGATTTCCAAAAGGTCGGCCATTTGGTTGAATATTTCGGCGATTTCGCTATTGGTGAGTGCCATGATACGCCCTTGTGCGACGAGGGTTTACACGATTATAACACTTTTGGAAAGGCCGGCGAGGGCCGGCCGATGGGTCAGTCGATTTTGCGCCGGAAAAAGAGCAGATAAAGTGCCGGCAAGACCAGCAAGGTCAGAAGCGTCGAGCTGACGATACCGCCGGTGACGACCACGGCGAGGGGGTATTGAATTTCACTACCCACGCCCGTGGCCCAAAGGAGCGGCAAGATACCAAAAAGGGTCGTGAACGCCGTCATCAAAACGGGGCGCAGTCTCAGCATCGTCGCCTTTTCGAGTAGATCGTCTATTTTGACGTCGGGAAATTTCGCCCGCAGCTCGTCGATGAAGCTGACCAGTACGATGCCGTTGAGGATCGCGATGGCGAAGATAGCGATGAAACCGACGATTGCCGAGACGCTCAGATACAGATGGGCCATCAACAAAGCGGCGATACCGCCGATCAATCCCAACGGCACGCCGAGTACGATAACGATCACTTTGCGTAGGTCGTTGAAGGCGGTATACAAAAGCAGCATCACCAGACCCAATGTCAAGGGGATGATGATCGCCAAGCGTCGGGTGGCCTCTTGCATATTTTTGAAATCCCCCGCCCAGCGGATGTAGTATCCTTTGGGGATATCGACCTTTTGGGCGATGAGACGATCGGCCTCTTTGACGAAGGAAGCGATGTCTCGTCCCTCGACGTCCATCGATACGACCATATAACGACTAAGATTTTCTCGTTTGATGAAACTGGGACCTTGGACGGTCCGTATGTCGCACAGCGTATCGAGCGCTACCATCTTGCCGCTGGGGCTGCGAAGAAGCGTACGGCGCAATGCTTCGATACTCTGTTTGGCC
>CAZORY010000162.1:0-3351 GCA_964582435.1 uncultured Campylobacterales bacterium | reverse complement strand
ATTCCTCGTCTTTGGCCTGCATATAGAGATTGAGGTATTCACCGTATGCATCGGGGATCATCAAAATCCAGTCGGTTTCGTTCTCCCAGATCTTGACGCCGTCGATCGTGGAGTGTTTCTTGTCCTGGGCGTATTCGATGAATTTGCGCATCATCTTCCCTTTCATCGCCTGAGGACAATCGATCTTCTCACTTCGATAGAAGAATGGATGAATCCGCGCGCCCAGCTCCGAAAGTTTCACGTCGTGCCTGATCATCATCTCCAAGATTTTAAGCGTCGCATACATCGCATCGCGATGAAGGGTGAACTCGGTGAAGGCGAAGTTGCCGTCGGTCGTCGCGATCAGGTCGTACTCCTTCAGCTTCTCCGCTTTGAAGTTGCTGTAGACGCCCCGTTCGATGAGCAGATGCTCATATTCGATAATATCAGGCGCCCACGTCGGCAGGAAGACGCGCATTTTTCTCCCGTGACACTGGGCTTCGTGATTGAGCAGATGCAATACGATCGAAAGACCTTCGATCTTGTCGAAGTAGTTCCCTTTGTCGCAAACGATCGCCAATCGTTGGCCGCTGGAGAAGATGGCGAAACCGGCATCCAAACCCAGCGACGGTACGATACGCCCCAAATCGTTTTGAGATTTTTGCATGAGATGTTCCACGCTGCTGACGCTTCGCGTTTCGGCATGGGCGTTGAGGGTGATATTGTCCAAGCCGATATCGCTGAGGATTTTCGGGAAGACATCGGCGGTGATGCCATGCATCAAATCGACGGCGATACGAATGTTTTTGGATCGCAGGATCTTTTGGTCGATCGTCAATTCAAGAGCCGTGCGATAGTCGTTGCACTCTTTCCAATTGACGCTTTCGTGAATCGCTCCGATTTTCGTGAAATCGACCCTGCGAAATTTTTCGTTGAAAAAAGCCTTTTCGATCGATTTGGCGGTATTGTTGTCGAGTCGGAGGCCATCCTCGTTGAAAAAGTTGATCTCCGTGGATGTCGGATCGTAAAGATTGCGTCGCACATATGCGCCTCCGACGATATTAGGATCTCGCTCGATGGAGTAACGAACGACGGATGGCGGAAGGCTTTTGAGATCGACGACGTTGATACCCGAACTGAGCAAGCCGCCGAGAAAGGCCCGTTTGATCATCCGAGAGCTTCGATCGTGATCCCGCCCCACCATGACGGTACTGCCTTGAGGAAGCTGTGCGGCATAAGCCTCGGCCAGCTTGGTGGCCATTTCGCAGCTGAGTTCCACGTTCGATTTGCCTACCACGCTACCGTGCTGGAAGATGGAGTTTTTGTAACGACTGCCCCACACGACGTTTCGATTGACGATGGCGGCCGGCTCGATCTCTTTATGGGGCCAGATGGTCACATCTTGCTCGAAACGGGCCAGTTTTCCCACATGGCAACCCTCCGCCAGGATCAATCCCGCCTTGGCGGTGACGTTATCCTCGATCACGTTGTCGTTACAGATCACACCGTTGTCGAGAATGAACTTTTTACCGATCGTTATATCGTGCCAAAGGACCGAATTTCGCAGATTGCTCCACTCGCCGATCGTGACGTTGTCCCCGATGACGCAGTTGTTGAGTTTGGTACCTTTGCCGATATGGACATTCGTTCCGACGACGACATGGCCGATCACTTCCACACTCTCGTCCAACGCGCTCTCACCCGTCAGATGCAAGACACCGTCGGGATATTTCACCCTCGTGCCTGGAATGCGAAAGTTCAACCGTTCGTTGAGAATGTCGTCGTGCACTTCCCGATAACTGTCTGGATTGCCGACGTCCCGCCAATAACCGGTAGCGTTGTAACCCAACAGATCGATGCCCTCTTCCATCAGCAAGGGGAACAGATCTTTGGCGAAATCGAAATTCTCTCCTACGGGAATATATTGAAGGATCTCCGGTTCGATGATATAGATGCCGGTATTGATCGTATCGCTGAAGACTTCACCCCAACTCGGTTTTTCGAGGAATTTCTCTATTTTTCCCCGTTCATTGGCGATGACGACGCCAAATTGTAAGGGATTTTCTACGGAAGTGAGCGTAATCGTCAATTTCGAGTTCCGTTCTTCGTGAAAACGGAAAATCGCTTCGAAATCGAAATCGGTCACCAAGTCGCCACTGACGATCATGAAGGTCGTATCCAGAAATTCGCGAGCAAAACCTACCGCACCGGCTGTCCCGTAATCGTCGTCCGGGAGTACGTAATGGACCTTCATACCCAGTCTGCTGCCGTCACCGAAATGCTTTTTGATCACGTCCGGCTTGTAATAAAGAAGAATGACCACCTCATCAATTCCCGTCTCCTTGAGTTTAAGGAGCGTATGTTCCATCATCGGTAGATTCACGACAGGTAGCATCGGCTTGGGTATGGAGTGCGTCAGAGGCTGGATACGGGTACCGAACCCGCCAGCCATCATGACCGCTTTACGTTTTCCGGACATGGGGTTTCCTTTGGTTTTATCATTAGTTCGTTTTATTTATTTTATAGCTTCAAAACTGAATTTTTGCTTCCAAAAGGCGTATCCGTCATCGGTAATGTGTGATCCGCCATCCAATCACTCTCGTCGACCAAATAGCCGAATTCGTAAGATTGGCCCGTAGGCAGCACTTTGGTGATATAAAATTCCCCGCTCTTTTTTCGCTTCATCATCTCCGGCGTCCAGTCGTTCCAACTTCCTTTGATGGCGACGGTTTGACAATCCTCCACGGGTGCCGTGAACGTCACCCAAGCTTTTTTCCCTTTTTTCGTGATTTTGACCATGATATTCTCCTTATGTTTATATGTTTGCTTAATCCAAGACGTTGAGCATCGACAGATGTCGTTGACTCAACTGATACTTGTTGCCGACGACCGTCTCGATATCCAACAGATCGAAAGCACCTTCATTGTAGACGACTACCTTGTTGCTGTTTTTGGTATGTAGAAGATGATCGACGGCATGGACCGTAAACTCGAAACCCATAATGCGATCGAAGGTCGTCGGCACGCCCCCTCTTTGGATGTGCCCCAAGATCGTCACACGAGTCTCCATCCCGATCCGAACTTCCAGCCATTCCGCCACTTTCTGCGTCATTTTCGTTCCCTCCGCCACGATCGCCAGCACGTAGCGACGCCCGTTGGCTATTTCACGTAGCAGTTTCTCCTCGATCACTGGGACGTTGAAATCGACTTCGGGAATAATACAGATCTCCGCGCCCGAACTGATCGCGGAGATAGCGGCCAAATAGCCACATTCACGTCCCATGACCTCCACGACGAAAGCACGATTGAACGTGCTGGCGGTATCGTAGATTTTGTCGAGAGCGTCTCGGATCGTGTTGAGGGCGGTATCCA
>CAZORY010000161.1:0-3376 GCA_964582435.1 uncultured Campylobacterales bacterium | reverse complement strand
CGTCACGTCGCAAGGCTCCTTGAGGGCTTTGAGGGCTTCGATGACGGCGGTAAGCTCCATCCGATTGTTCGTCGTCTCCGCCTCACCGCCGCGAAGCTCTTTCTCGTGTCCGCCGTAGCGCAGGATCGCACCCCAGCCTCCAGGACCCGGATTGCCCAAGCTGGAGCCATCAGAGTAGATGGATACCTTTTTCATCATCCTCCTTCGTGATTTCCGTTTCGACGACGACGCTATCCAGAGCCAAACATCTGGGGCATCGCTCGAAAGGTACCGGAAACTGCTGCTTGCAGTGGTCGCATAGATAGGCAAATTGCAGCGTCGCCTTTTTAAAACCGGTCTTTTTGAGATGGTTGAGCATGTCGATCAGGAACCATCCCGATTCGACGGTGGGCGCGATCTCCCCTCGCGCCCCATAGATGGCCCGTAGTTTTGGGCTTTTTTTGATGGCGTCCATATCCAAAAAGGTCGTGGGCAGAAACCAGAAGATATCGACCAACCGCTCGACGGTCCCTTCGTCCACCATCTCCCAAGCGCGCGCAGGATCGTGGCGGAGAAGATACTCGAATACGATTCGCTCGTATCGCCGCCGGTTTCGATAGATCGCGATCACCTTCTCCGTCTTTTCGTTCTGGGAGGTTTTGGGGTCGCAAATAACGATTTTGAGCTCGAAATAGTGTTTGAGATTCTCCACGTCCATGCCCAACGCCTCCAGGGCTTCGACCGCCTCTTTGGCTTTTTCGTATTTTTGCAACCGCTCGTAGACCACCATCAGGTCGTTGAGCACCTTTTCGTTACGCGGATTGGATTTGAGAATTTGTAAAAAAGTCTTCTCGGCCCGCTCCAAAAAACCGGCATGCAGATAGGTCGTTCCCACCATTTCCAGAAGTTCGTAGGTCGTCGTTTCATCCTCGCAATGTTCCAACAGGTAAAGACCGATTTCGATGGCGTGATTGTATTCACCGCTTTTTTCATAGGCCCTGGCCAAAAGGACCAACGGTTGCACCATTTGCGGCGCGAAGGGCATCGACTCCAGGCTCTTGCGGACACCGTGGATTTCGAAACGACGCAAAAAGCGTTGCAGCCGACGCGATTTCCTGGATTTGACATAAACACCCCACCAATAACTCACCAACGCGATGACAAAAACCATCCCCGCTATCAGCAAGATAGCGAAAAGCGGGTCGCGATAGTCGATCAGCAGAGCGTCCACGGGGAGCCTTCGTACGATTTCAAGAAGTGGGCAATGGCCACCCTCTTGACGTGGGCACTGCTTACTTCTTCCAATCTATTATATAATAAAACGATGATTGATAACAACTCCATCGAACAGCTCAAACAGGTCATCGACATCGTGGACGTGGTCGGTAATTACGTCGAGCTCAAAAAAAACGGTGCCAACTACAAAGGTTTGTGCCCTTTCCACGACGAAAAAACCCCCAGCTTCATCGTCAGCCCTTCTCGACAGATGTTCAAATGTTTTGGCTGTGGCGCCGGCGGCGATGCCATCAAGTTCGTGATGGATTACGAAAAGCTCTCCTATCCCGAAGCGATCGAAAAGCTAGCCGATCAGTACAATGTGTCCCTGCGCTATACCAAAGGCCAAGGATCAGGCCATGAAGAGCGGCGAATTTTGGAGACGATCGGGCAGTGGTATCGGGCCAACCTGGAACGGGACGAGCGGGCGATGGCCTATCTTAGATCGCGGGGGGTCTCCCTCGCCAGTATCGAGAAATTTGCCCTGGGCTACGCACCGAATTCGCAAGAGACGATCGCTTTTTTGCAAAAAGCGATGATTCCTCTGCAAAAAGGGGTCGAAACGGGTATTTTGGGTTTCGATCGGGGCCGATACTACGCCAGACTCGTCGATCGAGTCATCTTCCCCATCTTTTCACCTTCGGGAATGGCCGTAGGGTTTGGGGGAAGGACACTGGGCGATCATCCCGCCAAATATATCAACTCTCCCCAAACCAAACTCTTCAACAAATCTCGCCTTCTATACGGTTACCACTTGGCCAAAGAGCAGATCTACCGCAAAAAAAGGTTGGTCGTCGTGGAGGGCTACATGGATGTCATCATGCTCCATCAAGCTGGTTTCACGACGGCGGTGGCGACGCTGGGTACGGCACTGACCGCCGATCACCTGCCTCTGCTCAAAAAGGGAGAACCCGATATCGTCGTCGCTTACGACGGTGATCAAGCCGGTATCAACGCCGCGATGAAAGCGTCGCAACTTCTGAGCACTCACAATTTCGAAGGCGGCGTCGTACTTTTCGACGGCGGCGCCGATCCGGCCGATATGGTCAAAGCAGGGAAGATCGAAGAGGTGGAGCGGCTCTTCGCCGATCCCGTACCGTTCGCCCAATTCGTGATCGACCGAACGATCGCCGCTTACGACCTCACGACGCCCAGGGGTAAGGAGAGCGCTTTCAACGCCCTCAAATCCTACCTGAGCGGCCTCTCGCCTTTCGTGCAGGAGAAGTACCTCCCTTACGCCGCTTTACGCCTGGGCGTCAACGCCGCCATGTTCTCGCCCGCTCGGGCGAGAACATATGGTCGGCCACGAAGTTACGCTCCCGACGATGCCACGGCTCCAGCGACCGCTCCCCTTCCCACTCTCTCCGACGTCGCCGAAAGAAGTATCGTCAAAACCCTCCTGCGCACCCCCAGTCTCACCGATATGGTCCTCGATACGATGGACGCTTCGATGTTCTCGACGCATCGTGCCGCTTTCGAAGCCCTCGTCAAAGGGGAAGAGAACGATGAATTGCTTCGCATCGACCTGGACGATTCGATCGTCGTTTACAGTGAGGAAGCGTTGAAAAAGCAATTGATCTATTTTTTGCAACGCTATTATCGAAAAGCCCTTGACATCATAAAAAAAGATGATAGACTTCCCCTTGAGAAAAAGATCTTCACGATCCGAAAATATCAAGATTACATCCATCGTCTCAAAGTAGGAGAATTGGTGCCTTATGAAACCCATACAACATAACGGTGAAGCAAAACGGCGACGAGCGATCGCACTTTTCAGTGGAGGTTTGGACAGTACGCTGGCCATGTGGCTGATCAAACGCCAAGGCGTGGAAGTGATCGCTTTGAATATCGACATAGGATTCGGTAGTACCAAAAGCAAACGGGACCATATGCAAAATATGTGCGACCAAGTCGGGGTAGAGCTACGCACTCTCGACATTCGCGATCAATATCTCAAAGAGATTCTTTTCGATCCCAAGTACGGTTACGGCAAAAACTTCAACCCTTGCATCGATTGCCACGGCAACATGTTTAGAATCGCCAAAGAGCTGATGGCACCGTGGGAAGCGGAATTTCTGATCAGTGGCGAAGTGGTGGGCCAGCGGCCGATGCGCCAACGGCG
>CAZORY010000160.1:0-3377 GCA_964582435.1 uncultured Campylobacterales bacterium | reverse complement strand
AGCCCCAAATGTCCTTTATAATCGTCGTAGCCGCTCTCCCGATCGAAAGGAATACGACTTCGTGAAAAATAGAGCGCATACTCCCCTTCGTCGACGACGACTTTGACGAGATTGGGATCGAGAGCTTCGTCCGGGCTGATGGCTTTGTACAACGAACAAGCGAGGGTGTTTCCCTCTTTTTTATGGGTACTCACGAGCTCTTTGAGACGTGCCACCACCTCGGGCTCGATGAAAGGTTCGTCCGCTTGGACGTTGAGCACGATATCGTTGGCGTCGAGCCCCAGCCGTGTGGCGGCTTCGTCGATGCGGTCGGTGCCGCTGGGATGGTGTTTGCTGGTCAATACCGCTTCGACACCATACCTTTTGCACAGTTGTACGACACTCTCGTCATCGGCGGCGACGGCCACATCGTCCACTGCCATCACGGCACGTGCCGTCTTGACGACCATCGGCACTCCTTCGATCGGTGCGAGAATTTTCTCCGGAAAACGGGTCGAAGCGAGGCGGGCAGGAATGATGATCATCGACAGGCCTTTTTTGCTATAATTCTACCAAAAATCGGGGATTGCGTGCTTTTCTATCAGCCCGACGAGGGATATCGTTTCAACAGCGATTCGATCTTTCTCTACGATTTCGTCACTTCGTTCGCTCCAAGGGGGAGTCTACTCGACGTCGGTGCGGGTGTCGGTGTCATCGGTTTGCTTTTGAGTAGGGATTTCGGTCTGGATCTTACGATGGTCGAAATTCAGGAGAAGATGGCATCCTACGCTCGTATCAATGCCAAAATCAACGGGATCGACGCGAATATCGTCGTGCAAGATTTCCTCGAATTCGAAGAAAAGGGGAGATTCGATACGGTCGTTTCCAATCCCCCTTTTTATCATTCTGAAGTAGTCCAGAGTGACGACGAACACATCAACAGGTGTCGTTACAATGTCCATTTACCCGTCGAACCTTTCATTGCGAAGGTCAAACGATGTCTCAAACCCCGAGGACATCTCTTTTTTTGCTATGATCCTTCGCAATTAATGGCTTTGTCGGTGGCCTTGGATCGCGCGGGGTTGAGGATCGAGGATATTCGTTTCGTCCATCCCAAAAAGGATCGTCCGGCCAAATTGGTGATGATCCATGCGAGAAATCGGTCGCGTGCGAGGGTCAGAATATGGCCGCCTTTCATCGTTTACGATGGAATGTCGTACGGTGAAGAAGCGAAAAAAATTTTTCAAAAAGCGAGGACCCATACGATAAAATGTCGAATATCGTGACCAAAGAGGGATTCTGTTACGCCTTCGATGCCAGCGCGTGTGAAAGTTGCGCAGGCAACTGCTGTATCGGTGAAAGTGGCCATATATGGGTGAGTGTGCAGAAGATTCCTGAGATGGCGGCGTTTTTGAAGATCTCTGCCGAAGCGTTCATTCAGCGTTATCTAGAAAAAGTAGGGTATCGTTATACCATCAAAGAGAAGGTGGTCGTCGAAGGAGAGTACGATTGTATCTTTTACGACCGTACCAAAAGACGTTGCGAAATCTATCCGGTTCGCCCTTTGCAGTGTCGGACCTATCCCTTTTGGGACTATTTCAAAGATCATGAAGAGGAATTGAGAAAAGAATGTCCAGGTATTTTGCCCAAGCCCTAATCGTATTGGTGCTTCTGGTAGGGTGTGCGACCAAGCGTCCTTCTGCTGAATCACCCGATCGTTATCGATCTTTCGATCAAGAAGATACCTATATTTTAGAGGCGCTTTTTTATAAAAATCATGGTGATTACGCCAAAGCCTACGCCCTTTTCGACGAGCTCTACAAAAAAACGAACAATCCAGAATACCGCATCGAAGCGGTGAAGCTTCTCGTGGCCGCCCAACGTTATCGAGAAGCCGACAAGATATTAAAAGAGCTCCTTTCGCGACAGAAAGAGAATGCGGAGCTTTATCGCCTGATGGCTTTCGTCAAGCTCAAATTGGGCGATATCGATGCCGCGTTGCTCAATGCCCAAAAAGCCTATACGCTGCAGCCAAACAACGCTCGAAACGTCGACCTGATGGCTTCGCTCTATCTCGCAAAAGGCGACAACCAAAAAGCCTACGATCTTTACGCAAAGGCCTACGCCAAAAATCACGATGATGCCACCGTCGTAAAGATGGCCTCGATTCTCTACCAGAAATTCGACAATCCGCAGGATGCGATACGACTGCTGGAGACTCATAGCAAGATGATCGGATGTAGCGAGAATGTCTGCCTTTTTCTCGCCGAACTCTATCGCCAAGCCAAAGATTTGGACCATTTGGCCGATGTCTACACCCGAATCTACGAAAAGACGCATCGGCAAGAGTATGCCCAAAAAGCCGCGGAGATTTACGCCTATAAAAAAGAGTATTCCAAAGCGGAAAAACTGTTGGTCACCTCTCATGCCGACGACCGATTGTTGTTGGCCATCTACAAACACACCAAGCAGTTCGACAAAGCGGCGAAATTGGCCCAGAAACTTTACATCGAAACCTCCGATCCCTTGTGGCTCGCCGAGCATGGGGTGCTTCTATACGAGGGAGCTCCTAGAAAAAGTGATCCAAAACTACTCAAAACCGTGATTCACGACTTGTCGACGGCCTTTAAAAAAGGGGTGAACGATCCTCTCTACTACAATTATCTCGGCTACCTTCTTATCGACCACGACATCGATGTGGGCTGGGGTATCGAGCTGGTGAAAAAAGCGCTAGCCGCCGAGCCGAACTCGGCCTTTTATATCGATTCTTTGGCATGGGGATACTACAAAACCAACCGATGCGAGAAAGCTTACGAGCAGATGAAACGAGTGGTAGATATGATCGGTCTCAAAGACAAAGAGGTCAAAAAACATTGGGATAAAATCAAGCAGTGTAGGAGCCGGAAAAAGTGATACTCGACGAAATCATCGCCCGAACGAAAGTGGATTTGGAAAAGAGGAAAAAGGAATTCCCGATGGAGTGGCTTGGCCGGTCGTTGGCATACAACCCTTTCATGCCCAAAGATGTGCATAAAGCGCTCAAATCCACCCCCGACAATCCCTATCGTATCATCGCCGAAGTCAAGAAAGCGAGCCCCTCCAAAGGGGTGATTCGTGAAGATTTCGACCCTCTTGCGATCGGTAAAGCGTACGAAGAGGGGGGTGCCGATGCACTCTCCGTATTGACGGAACCCCACTATTTTCAGGGCAATCTCGAGTATTTGACCCAGTTACGGCGCTATGTTCCGATGCCGCTACTTCGTAAAGATTTCATTATCGACAAGTATCAGCTCGTCGAAGCGCTGGTGTACGGGGCCGATTTCGTGTTACTCATCGCCAAGGCGCTAAGTCGTAAAGAACTCAAGGAGTTGCTCGAGTATACATGGCATCTTGGTATG
>CAZORY010000159.1:0-3404 GCA_964582435.1 uncultured Campylobacterales bacterium | reverse complement strand
TTATGAAAAAATATTGAGCGAAACTGCATGCAAAAAGAACTTTTTCTCAAACGATTCAGACTGCTTCGGACCTTGGTGGTGGAGAAGGGCGAAGGGAGTGGATTTTTGCCGTGGTACGAAGCGTGGGGAGGCTATCGTGAACGCATCGCGTACGCGGACGTATCCGAAGGGAAGTGTATCGGTTCGTGGCATCTGGTGCTGATGGCCTACGACGAGAGCGCCGAGAAGTCGGGGCTCTTGGATCAAACCATCGCCAAGTTGCAAGAAGTAGGGTATTGGGCACTGTTGCTTTTCGCACCCCGAATGCAGACGGTACAAGCAGCACAATTCGCTCTTTCCCATCATGCGTACGCCTTGTCGGCGATCCCGGACAAGGAGGAAGACGCGATCCGGGCTATCGTGGCGGCGATGCCCCCTTTGTTGGAACGGCTTCAAGAGCAGAGTCGATGTGCCCAGAGCCTTCGCTATCTGGAGATGTCGCCACCTTTCGTGGTGATGAACGAAAAGGGTGAAATGGTTGCCTCCAACAGTGCCGCCATCCAACTCTTCGGTGCCGGCAACAAGGAGACCACTGCCTTGAAAGTGCAAGTGCTTCTACCACCGGTCTCTTTGAGCCAAGAAAAACCATCCGGTTTCGTAACGGAGGGCGACGAGACTCTGTTGGTCGCTCGAAGCGACACGGAGAAAAAAGAGAGTCTTTATACTTTCGTGCCTATGCCAAAATCGATCGACCCATCCCACGAGAAACTACTTTCAAGAATCGAATTTATCGATATGTTGAAAGATCGGATGGCCCAGCGGATCGAACCGGCGGAAAAAGTGTCGCTATTGCTGGTTCGATTGGAGAACTACACCAAGATCGAGGAAAGCCTTGGGTGGCTGACGGCCCACGCGGTGATCAAAGAGTTCGCCAAGACACTCAAAAAACATTTCGTTCCGATGGAGAGCTTGGGGTTGTGGCACCGGGACTTTCCCGTCGCCCTTTTCGTGCAGCGCAGCGTCGACGAGCTTCGAAACGCCGTCACCTCTTTCATCGGTGAACTTCGACTGATCGAGTTCGCGGGCAAGGTGAAAGTATCGGCCGAGTTTTTGATCGTCGAGATCGAAAAGGGTGAACTCGACGCCCTGATCAATCTGGTGGAAAAGTGTTATAAGAACGATCTTTCGGTCACCGATACGGACGGTTTCGTTTTGCATCGGACCACCAGCGATCGCAACGTCCCCGACGAACGTCGGCTTTTGGAACAGTTTTTCACCAACATCATGGCGAATCGTATGCCGCTCAAACTACTCAACATCTACAAAGGACTTCCCATTTCGACACCGACGAAGATCCTCAAAATGGATGGCGAAAAAATCGTCGTCACTGCCGAGAAACTCCAAAAATATGTGATGGAAATGGAACGACAGGTCGTTTTCCAGTCGCCCCATCTGCCTGGAGACGTCGCGGCGGACGTGCATATGATCGATCCCGTACGTCCGTTGGCCGTTTTGAAAAACCTGAAAATGCTCCACTCGTCGATCAACAATCGCAAACACACACGGGTGACCGTGCCCTCACGCCTACCGATATTGCTGAAAGTGGAGAAAAAGCATTATACGGGATATATCAACGATTTATCAATCAACTCCATCGCCATACACTTCAATAGCGGAAAGTTCGAAGAGAACGCATTGAAAGGTAGGGGGTCGGCTCTTGCATTCCGACTGCCTTGGGAAAATGACGAAGGTTTCATTCCTTTGGAATTGACGGGGGAGATTCTTTTCAATAAAGAAGACGATGGCGTCCACAAAGTGGTGGTCATACTCGCTCCCGACGACGTGAACGAAACCTATCTATTCGATTTCATATACAAGCGTCAAAAAGCGTTGATTCAAGAGCTCAAATCAAGGATAGGGTAGAAATATGCAACGACTGTTGGCATTGAGTGCCAGTGCAGGCAGCGGCAAGACGTTCGCCCTGGTGGCACGTTACCTGGCACTTCTTTTCAACGGGGCCCGACCCGAAGAGATTCTCGCCATTACTTTCACCAACAAAGCGGCCGGTGAGATGCGTGAGCGCCTGCTCGCTTCCTTGCGCGATCCGGCCCCCCAGATGCTAGAAGCGGTGGCGAAGATGGGCGGTTGGAAACCGGAAGAGGTGAAATCTCGCCGCCCCCACATACTCGCTCGTTTTTTGCGGAGCGACTTGAAGGTGATGACGATCGATCGCTTCATCCATCAGGTTCTCCGCAAGTTTTGTTGGTATGCAGGCCTTCCGGCCGATTTCGAAATCGCCCCTTTGTCTCAAGAGGAGATATTTTCGAGTTATCTAACCGCTCTTGATGATCGGGCGTGGCAGGATCTGGTGGCATTCGGACGTTTCGAAGCTAGCAAACGCCGAAAGATCGCCGATTTTTTCGAAAAACTTTACGAGAAAGAGAAAGAACTCCCTTCTTTAGATATCCATATAGACCCTTACGACGAGCGCGAAGCGATGGTTTGGGCTCGAAAAATCGCCGCACACTTTTTGGCGTCCGATGTCAGTGAGAGGGCCAAAAAAACGATGCGCTTCGAGAAGCTCGACGAGGTGATCCATGCGAGTTGGTTCCCTAAAAAAAGTCTCGATTATTGGGATTTCAAAAAGGCGTACGAACCGGTGGTGGACGAGTGGTTCACGAAGCTCAAAGAGGCCGTCGCGGACTATTATCGCTGTAAAGAGCGATTCTATCTGCACAGAATTTTCAGACTCTACGATCGCTATCGCCACCATAAGCAGAGGCTGCTCAAACGTGCCGGTCGACTCGATTTCAAAGATGTGGAGCACTTCGTTTACGAACTGTTACGACAGAAAGATTTCACCGACTTTCTCTATTTTCGGCTCGATAGCCGCATCGGGCATATTCTTTTCGACGAATTTCAAGACACTTCCGTCACCCAATACCGTATCTTCGAACCGATCATCGAAGAGATCGCATCGGCCGACGAGGATCGCTCCTTTTTCTACGTCGGCGACGTCAAGCAGTCGATCTATCGCTTCCGGGGAGGTCAAAAGGCCCTTTTCGACTACGTGGCCCGCCGTTTTCATATCCCCGTCGAACATTTGACGACCAATTATCGCTCCAAAGAGGAGATCGTCGCCTTCGTCAACGAGACTTTCGAGTATGTCCAACCTCCTCAGAAAGCGGATAAACCGGGGGGATACGTGGAAGTGGCCGTCGCGGATGATCCTTTGGAAGGTATGGAAAGGGCGATCGAAAAGCTTTTGGCGGCGGGAGTACCCGAGGAGAAGATCGCCGTGCTGGTTCACGACAACAAGGATATTTTGGCGGTGGGCGAACGCATCGAAACGAAACTTGGGCGGCGGGTCGTCACCCATAAACGGGCCAAAGTGACCGAACAGCCTACCGCCAAAGCGATCATCG
>CAZORY010000158.1:0-3463 GCA_964582435.1 uncultured Campylobacterales bacterium | reverse complement strand
GACGAAGCGATGAGGATCTACGCGATCCTACTTCGAGACGACCCGAAACTACAGGAGGCTAGAATCGGAGCGATTTTGAGCGATATCGCCTTTGAAAACGACGATGAAGCCCAGGCACTCTTCGAATATTATCAGGTCCTCAAACAAGAGGGCAACGAAAACGCCGAGCAGGTCATCGAAGAGATGATCGGCTCGCTCGACGATGCGCTGGAGAAGATTTCGGACCTCCTCGAAGGTGCCTTCGGGGTCGGTGATGAGCCGATGAACGGTATCAACTACGAAGACTTCAAGCAATTGGTGGAGCTTCGCGGGAGTTTCCGTCGGGCATTCGAAGATATCATGTTTTCCACGCGGGTCGTCATTTCCGAAAAGGACGAATTGCTCGATTTCATTCAACAACTGGTCGAAAACGGTTTCAATGAAATGGCGATGCGTTATATCGAAGGAGCGGCCCTGGCGTATCCAGGTGAGGAGAAGATCCAAGATTTGATCGAGAAGCTCAAGGGTTGATATGACGGTGACTTTCCCCGAGCCTGTTGGGCGCGTAACGGACGACAGTCGTGAAGCCGACGCAAAGAGTGCGTTTTTAGCGACGGAGCTCAACAAAGCCCACTGGCAAGAGGCCCAAGCGCGAGGGGCGAGGATGATCGGTGCGAGTGCATTGATCGACGCGTTGGGGTTACGGCCGATGGAGGTTGTGGGGGTGACGGGCACCAACGGCAAGACGACGACGGCTGCGGCGATCTACTCCATATTGTTGGATTTAGGTTACGACGCGGCGCTACAAGGGACCCGAGGTTTTTTCATCAAAGATGAAAAAGTGGAAGAGAAATCCCTCACCACACCCCCCGCTTTGACGACGATCCATCATATGTTCAGGGCCAAAGAGGCGGGCGTGGAGTTTTTCGTGATGGAAGTCAGTTCCCACGCGATCGCTCAAAATCGAATCGACGGCATCGAATTTTCACTCAAGGTCCATACCAACGTCACAAGCGACCATCTCGATTATCACGGTACGGTGGAAAACTATCGTGCCATCAAAAGCTCTTTCTTCCAAGATGAGAGTAGAAAATTGATCAATCGTGACGAAAACGTTCTCACGTTCAATCCTAAAAACGCCTATGGTTACGGTCTCGAAAATCCGGCGACTTACAAAGTGATGGCCTATACCTTGGCCGGGGGCGTCAGTGGCGTTTTGAAGCATTTCGAAACGGTCGTACCTTTCGAGACCGCACTCCAAGGTCATTTCAATCTCTACAACGTGACGGCGGCGATCGCTGCGGTCCATCTATTGACCGATGAGGATTTGGGTGAGATCTGCGAGATGGCGGAAAACTTCGGTGGCGTCGCCGGACGGATGGAGAGGGTCAGCGAAGATCCTCTGATCATCGTCGATTTCGCTCATACCGAAGACGGTATCCGACAAGTTCTCGATTCTCTCAAAGAAAAAGAGCTTCGCGTGGTCTTCGGAGCGGGTGGCGACCGTGATAGAAGCAAGCGTCCCAAAATGGGTGCCGCCGCCGCTTCGATGGCCAAAAAGATCTATCTGACCAGCGACAATCCTCGGAGCGAAGATCCTCGTGCCATCATCGAAGAGATCGCTGCGGGTGTCGAAGACAAACGCAAGATCGAAAAGATCGTCGACCGTAGGGCCGCGATCGAAAAGGCGATCGCGGAGTTACAACCAGGCGAAGCGCTGTTGGTACTCGGGAAAGGTGATGAAACCCATCAACAGATTGGGGAGGAAAAGATTCCTTTCGACGATCGTGCGGTGATTAGGGAGATTTTGTCGAGGCGGAACCCTGTCGACGATTAGAGACTCAAGCGCAAATGGGCCAATTTTTGCTAAAATAGTAGTGTAACCAGAAGTTAAGAGAGAAAGATTATAATTTGGACAAAATTACTCCGATTTAAAGGAACGAGACGATGGGTATTCCACAACCGACATTCTATATCTTCAAATGTGAACAATCTTCGCCTCCGGGCATGCCGCGACCAAGTTGCGTGACACCAGAAACGCGCGATCTGTTCCAACATTTGGCCCAACGACTGATGGAAAAGGGCATCATCGCCGCCGTCCAACCGGTGCGCACGGGATGTCTCAATCGCTGCCAATACGGTCCCGTCATGCTGGTGGAGCCGGGGCATGTGATGTATTCGGGTCTAACTAAAGAGAAGATCGACCGAATCATCGACGAGCATATCATAGGCGGCAAGCCGGTGGAAGAGTTCATGATTCCAAAAGAAGCTTGGGACGAGCCTTTGAGCATCGAACAGGCTCAGCAGATGATGGGTGGAGCCCGGTAACGATGCGCATCGAAATGCTCTATGCCAAAATCCACCGTGCCACCGTCACCGATGCCAATCTCAACTACGTCGGATCGATCACGATCGACGAAGATTTGTTGGATGCGGCGAAGATGCGGGTCGGCCAGAAAGTGGAGATTCTCAACATCAACAACGGCGAGCGCTTCAGTACCTACATCATCAAGGGAGAACGGGGCAAAGGCGATATCTGTCTCAACGGTGCCGCGGCCCGTAAAGCCCATCCCGGTGACAAGATCATCATCGTCGCCTACGCCTCGTACGAGGAATCAGAGCTCGAAAACTACAAGCCGACCGTCGTACTGATGAACGAGGATAGCAACACGATCGCCGCGATCCACGAGGAGCTGTAGATGTTCGAAGGCCTCAATATGGGTGATCTAGGTAAGATGCTCGAAGAGGCTCAGAAAAAGGCCAAAGAGTTGGAGGAGAAGGCGGCCTCCGTCGAGCTGACCGCCAAGAGCGGGGGTGGGCTCGTCAAAGTGACCGCCAACGGCAAAGGTGAAATCGTCGATATCGAGATCGACGATTCATTGCTCGATGATAAAGAATCCCTGCAGATTCTGCTGATCTCCGCGCTCAACGACGTTCTTAAAATGATCGAAGAGAACAAAAAGCACGCGGCGATGCAGATGCTTGGCGATGGCCTCAACCCTTTTACCGGAGGCGGTGGCCAACATTGATGGGGCGCTTACTCCTTCTTCTTCTTTTGACACTTCCCTCATGGGCCGAGAATAGCGGCTGTTTTCACTTCTTTCCCAAAAGCTTTAAAGTCGTAGGGGGCTATCCTGCCTATGCGGTGGCCAAAAACCGTTTCGTCTCCATCGGATGCCCACCCGGCGTGAAGGTGCGTGTCCACGATCCGTTGCGGGGCCTTTGTCTCTTCGAAGATCGTACCGTGCGTCCCTTTTTGTTGACATCTTCCCAGCCCCCTCTTTTCGCCTGTACCGACAGACGGCACGAAGTCAGGATTCTCTCCTATCCTTTCGCGCTCGTGCCCGGCAGATTGGCCGGACTAACGGGCGGCACGGGAGCGATCTTCAATGGCTGCTGCAAGTTGGCGGGGCTCGTTTTCGGCGGCGGTCGCTGGTGGGACAAAAAAGCGATCGTCAAGCTCCTTCACGGTGATATTCGGCAT
>CAZORY010000157.1:1785-3524 GCA_964582435.1 uncultured Campylobacterales bacterium | reverse complement strand
GGCGAACATCACCGCTTTGGCGTTGAAGATTGCAGGTTCGAGGTTACGAATATTGTAGGCCACGACACCCTTGACGATACCGTCGTCGTAGACGATGTCGGCGACGTACCATTCGTCGAAAAACTCCACGTTTTCCCTGTCGGCTTGCTCGTAGATCGTCTGCAGCAGCGTCAAGCCCGTCCGGTCTTTGGCATAACAGGCGCGGGGTTTGGACTGTCCACCGAAAGGGCGTTGGGCGATCGTTCCATCCTCTTTACGACTAAATGCGGCACCGGAGTTGGCGATCCAACGAATCGTTTCGGGAGCCTTGGAACACATCAATTCCACCGCATCCTGGTCGGCCAAATAGTCACTACCTTTGACCGTATCGAACATATGAAGTTCGATATCGTCATCTTCACTGAGTGCCGCGTTGACACCACCCTGCGCGGCACCGGAATGGCTCCGAAGCGGGTGAAGTTTGGTCAGTACGGCGACTCTTCTGCCTGCACGCTGGAGTTCCCGTGCCGCTGCGAGCCCGGCAAGACCCGCACCGACGATTACGACATCGTATTTATATATCTCTACGCTCATCTTTGACGCATCCTTTGGGTTGGCTTGGGCGTCCGTGACGCCAATATGGGAAAATTATACAGAGTTTGTCTATAAATAAGTTTAATCCCCATACGCATGGTGTCGCGGGTAGGGGAATCTGTTACCTATTTAAACTAACGGATACACATTTCGTGATGCAAAAGGCTTTCGAATCCTGCGGCTTGGTGTTATAATCCTTCTTATGAACCGAGAAGATTTCTTCATCAAAAGTCTAGGACCCAACCAATGGATTGGCGACGATGCGGTCATATTAGAAAATATGAGCATAAGCCAGGACGCTTTTTTCGAAAACGTTCATTTCAAACGGGCATGGATGAGCCTCTACGAAATAGCCCAAAAAGCGATGCTCGTCAACATATCCGACGCCATCGTCATGAATGGCAGGCCCAAATACGCCTTATTGACCGTGGCGATTCCTCCTTCGTTCAATCGTCGTGAACTGGTCGAATTGGCAAGGGGTTTCAAAGAGACGGCGGATGAGTACGGTATCCAAATCGTCGGTGGAGATACGATCGCCAATACCAAACTGGATATTTCGATCACGATTCTAGCCGAATGCCCTCGTCCTATCTTTCGAACCGGCATCAAAGAGGGGGATCTTCTTGCCTATACCGGTCAACTCGGACAAAGTGCCAAAGACCTTCAAAGACTCTTACGCGGGGGAAGCGTTTCACCCAAATCCCGCTTCTTGCATCCCCGTTTGCGAGTGGACTTCTTCTATCGCGTCGCTCGGCATATTCGCTCTGCGATGGATATTTCCGACGGCCTTTTCCACGATTTGGAAAAATTGCATCGAGCCAATCGCATCGGCTTTCGTTTTCTTTCCTCGATTCCTCAAAGAGTAGGGTGCAGTGGGGAGGAGTTCGAAATACTTTTCGCTTTCGATCCACGCAAGGAAGCGGCCGTACGCGCAATCGCCCGTGCCACCCGTACCCCTTTGACCATTTTCGCTCAGGCGGTCAGAAACTCTTATCGAAATATTTGCGATCCTCACCACTTTTGAAAAGCGCAGCGTACATATCCAAAGGAGCGAGCGATAGTGCCGGTCCCTCTATTGTCCATTCGAAGGCCATTCGACGACAGGCATCGGTAGGCGTGTTATACTACGCCCATGAAAACGAAACCGGACCGCCTTTATCCTTTGT
>CAZORY010000157.1:0-1685 GCA_964582435.1 uncultured Campylobacterales bacterium | reverse complement strand
TAGGCGTGTTATACTACGCCCATGAAAACGAAACCGGACCGCCTTTATCCTTTGTCTCACGCTCCGATCGCCTTTCATTTCCGCCAAACGCCGGAGACTTTCGTCGTGACGGAGGTGCCCCTTTACGATTTTAGCGGCGATGGTGAGCATCTGATCCTGAAAATTCGTAAAAAAAATCTCTCCACTTGGGAAACGCTCGATATTTTGAGCAATCATTTGGGAATCAAACAAAAAGAGTTCGGATATGCCGGACTCAAAGACAAACACGCCCTAACGGTGCAATATCTGTCGTTGCCTAAAAAGTACGAAGAGCGGTTGAAAGATTTTTCCCATCCTCAAATCAAAATCTTGGAAACGACCTATCATTCCAACAAATTACGTATCGGTCACTTGAAGGGTAACCATTTTTTTATCCGTCTCAAAAAAGTTTCACCGACCGATGCTTTGAAATTGGATGGTGTCTTGAGATGGATCGCCGAGGAAGGAATGCCCAATTACTTCGGTTACCAACGTTTTGGCCACGATGGTCACAATTTCGAGGTGGCACGGGCGGTGATCGAAGGCAAAAAAAAGATGCGACATCGTAAAAAACGGGATTTTCTCATCAGTGCCTACCAATCCCATCTCTTCAATCTATGGCTGGCCAAAAGGATCGAGATCGCCAGACTCTTCGAGGGATTGAAGCCCAAAGAGTTGGAACAGATCTACGTTTGGGGCAAAGAGACGATCGCGCAGATCCATCGTCAAAAACCCTTTTTCAAGCTTCTGCCCGGTGATCTTTGTCAGCACTATCCACATGGCAAACTCTTCACCCTTGCCGAGATAGCTCCAGAGTCTCGACGCTTCCATCAAAGAGTGATAGCGCCTACGGGACTACTGTGTGGGCAGAAGGCCAAGCATGCTTCGGGCCTGGCCTGGGAGATCGAAAAGGAGTTCGTCGAGGAGGTGCCGGCCGGCGGTGGCAGACGCTACGCCTGGATCTGGCCCGACGAGGTGGAAGGCCGGTACAAAAAAGAGTCGTGGCACTACGACCTTCGCTTCTTTCTACCCAAAGGAAGTTATGCCACCGTTTTGTTGGAGATGCTGGCCAATCGACCGATCGTCGATTGAAAAGTGCGTCGAGAGCCGGCTGCGCCGTCTGAAGACTTCGTCTCTTCATTCCTCGCGTGTTTTGGCGTAGACTCGAAAGGATCAGGGGGACAATCGTTCGATCGCCTCGTCGACGAAACGATCGAAATCTTCACGATGGTCGGCCCAAAACCGTTCCTGAGCCTCTTTTTTGATCATCGCGATATCCTCTTCGAGTTGGGCGAACTCTTCATCTTCGTAGACTTCGGTCGTTTCGAAATGCATCTGGATCTCTTCGCGCATCCCTTCGATCGTTTTGACGAAAAAGGTGAACGATGCTCCAAACTCGTTCTCCAAGATCGCCGTCTCTTTCGCCAAAGGCTCGCTCATGTCGCCAAAATAGATATCCAAATCCACCATTTCGGACAATCCACTCTCCTCGAGCCTTTCGAGTAACTTTTTCAAAGCCTTCGCCGTGTCGGCCGTATCGCTCTCTCGTGCTTCTACGATCGCTCGATCGATCGTTTGGCGCCTTCTTTCATCCAGAATCTTCATTGTGCTCTTCCTCCTGACTATCGAAGTCGATTGTACATCCGTAGGTTTCGTCGAGGTAGAGA
>CAZORY010000156.1:1967-3551 GCA_964582435.1 uncultured Campylobacterales bacterium | reverse complement strand
ACCGCCCGCTTGATAATTGTTGATATCGATCAACGAAAGGGATCCGACCAACATCAAAGGCGCCAGAATCGACAGCCCCGTCACCACTTCGTAACTGAGCAACTGGATAGCTGTACGGGCCGCTCCAAGAAGTCCCCATTTGTTGGCGCTGGCCATACCGGCAAGAAGCGGCGCGTAGAGCCCGCTGGCCATGACGCCGAGCACGAAGAGTACACCCACGTTGATATCGGAAATGATCGGATGAATCGTGATTCCGAAGAGTTCGAACTCGGGAAGCATCGGTACGGCCGCCAATGCGATGAAAGCGGTCGCCGCTCCGATGATCGGTGCGATCATGAAGATCGGTTTGACCGAGTTCTGAGGTACGATATCCTCTTTGGTAAAGAGTTTGATGCCGTCCGCGAGCACCTGAAGCACTCCATAGGGTCCGACATGCATCGGACCTAGACGACGCTGCATGAAAGCAAGTACTTTCCGTTCGATATAGGTCCCGAACCCAGCCAGCGCCGAAATGACGCCCAGGACCACCAGAATTTTGATGATTGTGGCGATAATATATCCAGTCAATGTCATGGCTTACACCTTTTCAATGGTTGCGTTGTGGTATCGGGTGGCTCCGAAGAGCGCCTCGGCGTCGATAGCCGGGTCGAAATCCGGCACCAAAAGCACATCGCCACCGATGAATTTGTCGACGACGACCGGCAGTTCGATCGAGTCTTCACCCAGCCTCAGCCGTACTTTCTCTCCCTCTTTCATACCCAACTTTTCGAGTTTTTCCGACGACACGAGAAGCGCGCTCTCGGATGCGATCTGATGCGCCTTTTTCGTGAAAGCGTTGAATTGAAGGACCGGATTGCACAGATAGGCGACTTCACCTTCGAGAGCCCCATCTTGCGCAATAGGCTCCACTTTAAGTTTGATCTTACGCAGTTTGCGATTTTTCAGCGCATAGCCTCGTATCTCTTGGCCCTCGTTGGTATAGTGGCATGGCAAATCGTCGAACGCGAAACCTTGAAAACCTCTCTTTTCCGGAAGGGCCGCCGTATAGGCCACGGTCAGATCCGCTTTCAAACCCAAAGCGTTGGCCAAGTCGTTGAGGAGATACCCTTTGTAGGGGAGGGCCACATACGTAGGTACGACCCGTTTGTCCACATTGGTGAAGGTGCCCTCTTGTTGGTTGAGCGCGGGCATATCCAAATCACCGTCGCCCGTAGCGCTCAGCACGAAATCCCCCGGTGCGTTGTATCCGATCGTAAACTCGCCGGCCTCTTCGTCCAGATCGCAGATGAGACTCACACCCAACGTGTTCGTCTTGCCAGGCAAGATCACGACCTCGAAATCGGTGTACTCGTGAATCAAAGCCGCCAATCTCGCGAGGTTCTCCCATCGAGGATGTCGTATCAAATCTTCACCCAAGATCAAGGAGAAACGCTCTTTTTTCTTCAACATTTTTTCCAGCTTATCGTCGAAATCCTCCGGTGCGCCGAGCAACTCGAGCAGACCGTTGAGATCGACCTCCACCTCTTTTTCCACTTTTTTGGGAACCATTTTGGTGACCTCTTCCGTCACCTCTTTCTCTTCACC
>CAZORY010000156.1:0-1867 GCA_964582435.1 uncultured Campylobacterales bacterium | reverse complement strand
AAATAGAGGCCGGCCCCTTTGTTCATCTTGATCGCGTTGTTGAACGCGAAGCGCGCTCTTGGATTGTCGCTTTTGAGTTGCGAACCGATACTGACGACGAAATCGCTATGATGTACCGCTTCGAGATCACCTTCGTAGAGCGAAATCCCGGCGGTTTTGCCGAAAGTCGTCAAAAAACGCTGATAGCGTCTCGCTTCCTCGTTGATCAACTTGTAGCCTCGGGTCTCTTTCAGACGCTGAAGAATCATCGCCTCTTCGTTGGTGATAGTGGACGTGAAGCGGATCGTATCGGCTTTTTCGAACGCTTCGATTGCCCTACCGAACGCCTCTTCATCCTTGGTCGCCACTCTATTTTCGTAATCGTAGCCGAATCGGCCGGCCCCGCAGAGCGAGACGTAATTCCATTCGTTGGTCACCCGATAGATTTTCGGATCGGGATCGTCGATGCTGGCATGCTTCGTCTCGTAATACATATGGCATGCCGCACTACAGTGGGCACAGGCTGCGGGAATTTTGGTCAATTCCCATGCATTGCTCGTATATTGGAAATCGGTGCTCACCAGCGCTCCCACCGGGCAGACGGCGATACACTCGCCGCAGTCGGTACACTCCAGCGTTTCGCCGTTGGCCGGACCGATAAGGGACTTGTTGAGCTTGTTCCACATGGCGTAGGCATCTTTGGGCATTTCGTTTTTCAACTCTTTGTCGAGTGGCTCACCGCCCCGTGGAACCGTCTTGAGCGCCGCGTCACCGATCATATCCTTACAGACCGTCACACATCGCTCACATACGATACATAGCCCCGGATCGTAGTGCATCAATCCCCAATCGTGAGAAGGTCTTGGCACATCCTTGATCGCGTAACTCTGGGAATCGACCCCCATCTCCAACGTGTAGTTCTGAAGTTCACACTCGCCCGACTGATCGCACACACCGCATTGAAGGGGGTGGTTGACATCGTAGACCTCCATGATCGCCCGTCTCTCTTCGGCGATGTTCTCGGTCAGCGTGGTCACCTCCATGCCATCCTTGGCCTTGGCGTTACAGGCATAGACCTGCTTCCCGTCGGCCTCCACCAGACAGATACGGCAGGCCAATGTGGGACTGCAGCGCGTCAGGTAGCAGATGGCGGGGATGAAAATACCGTTGGCGCGCGCGATGTTGAGGATATATTCACCCTCTTTCGCTCGGCACTCTTTTCCGTCTATCTTGATCGTGATTTCACTCATTGGCTTGCCCCAAAACTTCTATTTTGCTATGACTGTAACGATACGTCGAAGATAACAAATCTTCTCTTAAGCCCAAGTCAAAGGTCGGATTGAGAGCGATCGTACCTTTGAGGTCCGGGTCGATTTTAAACACTCTCTCCGCTTCTATCTCGCCCAGATCCAGCCGAACTCTATCGCCGTCTTTGAGCCTGGCGGCGACGGCGAACTGCTCGGATCCGCTCAGTACCGGTCGTTCGCCCCCAAGCTGGCTGGTCCGCCACGTTTGCGGCCCGAACTGCAACACCGGATCGCAACGGTAGAGGATCGGGCCGTTGAATTCCGGAAGTTCCGCGATCTCTTCGAGCGTCGAATCGACGGGGTGTTTCATCCGTTTCAATGCATAACCCCGCACCTCCCCTTCGGCGTTGCTGAAATAGTAGGGAATCTCGTCGAACGGGACCGCCTCGAAGCCGGCCTCCTCAGGCAAGCGTCGGGTGTAGTCGATGGTATACTCGGCCGCGACACCCATCGCGTCGGCTAAATCGTTGAGAACATACCCACCGTAGGGCAATGCCACATGGGTAGGTACCACCCTTTTGTTCAACGTCGTGAAGGTCCCCTCCTGCTGGTTGAGAGCGGGCATATCCAAGTCCCCATCG
>CAZORY010000155.1:0-3569 GCA_964582435.1 uncultured Campylobacterales bacterium | reverse complement strand
CGACGGGGCCGGTCGGTACGGCCGACAAGGTGCGCCGTGTCATCGCCGAAGCGTTGGAAAAACGGGGGGAGGACATTCCCTTTTCCGTCGTATCGAATCCCGAATTTCTCAAAGAGGGGAGTGCGATCGAAGATTTCATGAAACCCGATCGCGTCGTCATCGGTGCCGACGACGAAAAGGCGCTGGAAATGATGAAAGAGCTCTATGCCCCTTTCACCCACAACCACGAGCGCTTCATCGCGATGGATATCCGTAGTGCCGAGATGACCAAATACGCGGCCAACGCCATTTTGGCGACCAAAATCAGTTTCATGAACGAAATCGCCAATATATGCGAACGTGTCGGTGCGGACGTCAATCAAGTCCGTGTGGGAATCGGTAGTGATCAACGTATCGGATACAGCTTCATCTATCCAGGTTGCGGGTATGGAGGAAGCTGCTTTCCCAAGGATGTACAGGCCCTCAACAAAATCGCCCTGGACGTGGGCTACGAGCCCAAAATCATCCAAGCGGTCGAAGCGGTCAATCAGGCTCAAAAACGGTTGTTGGCCCAAAAGGTCGTTCGCCGTTTCGGAGAGGATTTGTCGGGGCACACCTTCGCCGTATGGGGATTGGCTTTCAAGCCCGAAACGGACGATATGCGAGAAGCCAGTGCGATCACGATCATCGAAGAGTTGACGCGACGGGGCGCTACGATCCGTGCGTACGATCCCAAAGCGATGGAGGAAGCGAAAAACTTCTATCTCAAAGGTAACGAGCGGGTCATCTACGTCAAAAGCAAATACGATGCCCTCGACAAGGCCGATGCGATGTTGTTGGTGACGGAGTGGAAAGAGTTCAGAAGTCCCGATTTCGACGAAATGAAGCAACGTCTTGCCCAGCCCGTCATCTTCGACGGGCGTAATCAATACAATCGTCGAAAGATGGCCAACAAAGGGTTCGAATATTATCAGATCGGCGTAGCGGAGAGTGGCGCATGAAACTCTCCGTCGTGATCCCGGTGATGAATGAAGAGGAGAATATCGCTCCGCTGTTCGAAGCCGTCAGAAAAGCGCTCGATGGTATCGATTACGAATTGATCATGGTCGACGACGGTTCGACCGATCGTACGGTGGCAAAGATGAAAGAGCTGGCCGACGAACGTACCAAAATCATCGTCTTCGCGCGAAACTTCGGTCAGACGACGGCGATGGCCGCCGGCATCGATGCCGCGGAGGGGGAATTGATTGCCACCCTCGACGGGGATCTGCAAAACGATCCCGTGGATATACCGATGATGATGGAAAAGCTCGAAAAGGAAGGGTGGGATTTGGTCGCTGGAAGAAGAGCCAAACGCCAAGATGGAATGTTTCTTCGCAAGATTCCCAGTAAGATCGCCAATGCCATCATCCGAAAAAGCACGGGTGTCTATCTGCACGACTACGGCTGCACGCTCAAAGTTTTTCGCCGGGATGTGGCCAAAAATCTGGGGCTCTACGGCGAACTGCATCGTTTCATTCCCGTATTGGCGAAGATGTACGGTGCCAAAATCACCGAAGTGGATGTCCGGCATCATCCGCGTGTCCACGGCCAGAGCAAATATGGAATAGGGCGTACTTTTCGGGTCATCAGCGATCTTTTGCTGATGCTTTTCATGCAAAAGTATCGCACCAAACCGATGCATCTTTTCGGAACTCTCGGCGTCCCGATGTTAGGCATAGGTTTGTTGATCGATTTGTGGCTATTCATCGTCAAGATCGCGGGCCACGATATCGGACAACGCCCTTTGTTGATCCTCGGTGTTTTGTTGACGCTTGGCGGGATTCAACTCATCACGACCGGTTTCATCGCCGAACTGATCATGCGGACCTACTTCGAATCTCAAAACAAGAAGCCCTATACGATCAAAGAGATTTTCACCAAAAAAGTGGCGAATGGGTAGACGATTCAAAACCCTCTTCAAAATCGGGTTGACCCTTTTCGCCCTCTGGTACGTGTGGCATAAAATCGATCAAGCGGCACTGAAAAGAGTGATGCAGAGTGCCGACGGATTCTATCTGGCCATCGCGTTGCTTTTTTTCAATCTCTCGAAAATCGTCAGTGCCGAAAGACTTCGGCTACTTTTTTCCGCAATCGGCTTGGGGCTTTCGCGAAGCTACAACCTCCTGCTCTATTACGTCGGCATGTTCTACAACCTCTTTTTGCCCGGCGGTATCGGTGGTGACGGGTACAAAATCTATCTGCTCAATCGACGGTTTCATCGGGGTATCAAGCCCCTTTTCGGTGCGATTCTCTACGACCGGCTCAGTGGATTGGCGGCATTGACATTTTTGGCGGCGCTGTTGATAGCGGCCAGTGATTACGCCCGATCGATTCCATACGGACGGCAGGGGGCATTGATCGTTGTATTGGCGGTCTATCCCATCGCCTATCTGGCCACGCGCAGCTTTTTCGTCATGTTCATCCCGGTTTTCGTCAAGACGCTCGGTTACGGTTTTGTGGTTCAAATCTTTCAGTTGTTCTGTGCGTGGGCGATTTTGGCGAGTTTGGGTATTGACGATCATAGACTCGACTATCTGGCCCTTTTTCTTCTCTCCAGTCTTTTGGCGGTATTGCCCCTGACGATCGGCGGGGTGGGGATCAGGGAGATGACGTTTCTCTACGGATTACCGCTGGTCGGCGAAGATCCGACCTCTGGAGTCGGGATGGCCTTTCTCTTTTTCATCATTACCGCTCTCTCTTCGTTGACGGGACTTTTTCTGCTCCGACGACTGGAGCGTGAGACGGAGGTACAGGAATGACGACGAAACTACATTTCATAGCACTAGACGATACAGCTGCACAAGCTTTGGAGATGGCGGGCCTGAGTTCACGCAGCCAAAAAACTACGGTGATCCGTGATGAGGGATCGCCCGTGATCGCACCGGGAGAACTACCGGTATGGGTACTCGCTGCAAGTGGGGATTGGTCTGCCGTCGTGAAAAGGATCAAACCCGACGCTCGAGGGCTCTTTCTTTTTCCCGAGCCATCGAATCCGGCGGAAATACCGGAGAAAATTCTCAAAACGTCGTTGACTCTGATTCCCGTTCGGTTGGAATCGCTGGCGACCTTCGCCTTTTCTCATACGATGAAGAGTGTGGAGATGTTGTTCAACGAGTTTCATCCCGACGATTTCAGCCTCGGGAGCGAAGACTATTTCGCCGAACTCCCCGATGGCGTCTTCAATCGCTTTCATCACACGGAAGGTCGACATTTGAAGGAAGCGGTACTGAGAATGGCCCATCGTGTGCGCTCTCAACGCATCAAAGAAGGGGTGGCTTACGTGTTGAGGGTGCCGGCCAATACGGCACTGTTCGCTCTCGACGAGGCGATCGACGTGCTTGAAATCGCTGTACCGCCGGAAAAACCGATCTACTTCGCCATTCGCTTCGACAAATCTTCCAACACCCCAGTCCGTATCAGCGCACTCGTCGCCACTCCGGATCGTCCCGCTTCCGATCTTCAAGCACGCATCGATGCCGCCCCAACCTATCTAGGGAAACTTTTCGTCATCATCGACGCCTTCGCTTTTCGTCAAATCGACGAGAAAA
>CAZORY010000154.1:0-3711 GCA_964582435.1 uncultured Campylobacterales bacterium | reverse complement strand
GGAAACGCCACATTGTCGAAAACGTTCATACTGTCAAAGAGCGCCCCACTCTGAAAAAGAAAACCCACCTTCTTGCGAATCGCTCGAAGCGTCGCATCGTCGGCATGGCCCACTTCCACATCGTCGACCCATATCTCCCCACCGTCGGGTTTCAAAAGTCCTACGATATGTTTGATGATCGTCGATTTACCCCCACCGGAGAGTCCCAATATCACGGTCGTCTTTCCATCGGGGATCGTCAGATCGACACCTTTGAGTACCTCTTTGGGGCCGAAGCTCTTTTTCAAACCTTTGATCTGGATCATGGAACGCTTAGACCTTTTCGGCGAATTTAGACGATTTTCCTATAGAGGTACCGTCCCAGAAGTAGAGCCAATGCTACCACAAAGATCTTGAAATCCCACTCAGACATCATATGCGTTTTCTGGAAAAGTTCATTGTGCAGTATCGTCTCCCCTTGAGCTTGGAACTCCAAAATCTGCGGCGTATAATAGAGCGTGAACATAAATCCCGTCCACACCGTCACGAAAGCGCTGTAAAAAGTGATCTGATCGCGATAGAAACGAAGAAAATGGTACCCCTCCGCGACGAGGATCGCCACGCAGGTGAGGTTGACGAGCCAGTTGAGTTTGAGAAAGATCTGCGTCATGATCAGCCCCTCTTGATAGTGGCTCAACACCCCGCCGCCCAGTAGATCGTCGGCATGGAAGACAACGGGTGCGGCGAAAACACCGGCACACAACCCCGCCCCCAAAGTGATGCCCAGAAGCATCAGGTAGGGTATCCAGAGTTTTTTGGGCATCGACAACTCGATCGGTGATTTTGGTCTCATATGAATCCTTTCTCAGTTATAGATATAAAGTGGTGATTTTAGACGCTCGCTTGCAACGACAGAACGAATCCCCGATCCCATCCCGCCAAATCTTTGTAGAAGCGTGGCACGGGCCATCCCAAAGATCGACAAAAACGGATCATCGAAGCTTTCTGATCGTAACCCATTTCACAAGCCACGTATGGCACTTGTCGTGCTTTGGCAAGCGAAAGTATCGTTTGGAGCATCTCATCCCCGGCTTCACCGCCGAAAAGTGCCTCTTCTGGTTCGTAGCGAACGGGATCGGGTAGGTCGTAATTTCGTGCGATATAGGGTGGGTTGGAGACGATCATTTCGAAAGCTCCTTCCACGCCGTCCATAAAGCTCGTACGCTGCAAGGTGATACGCCCTTCTAGACCGTAACGGGCGATGTTTCGACGGGCATAATCCAAGGCCGCTTCGGATATATCGGTAGCGACGATCGAAAGGTCGGGAAACTTTCTTGCCAGCATGATGCTTATAGCCCCACTCCCGACGCCTATTTCGCAGATACGCCGTAATCCCTCACGCTCGATCAGCGCTGCCGCTCGATCGACCAACAACTCTGTCTCGGGCCGGGGGATCAATACGCCCTCCCCTACTTCGAGCTCTATCTCGTAAAAGGTCGCTCGAGCGGTGATGTATTCGATCGGTTCACGGTTTTGGCGTCTCGTCACCAGGGCACGGAACGTTTCAGGATCGGGAAGTCTCTCATGCTCACGGGTATGCAGCCATATACGATCCTCCCCCATGTGATGGGCCAGCAACAACTCCGCCTCCAGCCGAGGGCGTTCCACCACTCCTTTTAGCTGCGCCGTCGCCTCTTTGAGCCCTTCACCGATCGTCACAGGTTGCATTCACCTCGTAGCGCTTCATCACCTTTGCCGTCACTCTTGACACTCTTGTCGCCCAACGCTTCCAACCGTTCAATCACCGGGGGATGGGAGTGGTAAAAGAAGATCGAGAGTTTGTGGGCTTTGGGAAAGGCTTTGTTTTCATCCACCAATTTCTTGAGTGCCGATGCCAGATCCGCCGCGCTCGTCACTCCCGCGGCGTAGCGATCGGCGGCATACTCGTTTTGACGGCTTACGAAACTGATGACCGGCATAAAGATAAAGAGAAAGACCGGCATCAAGAGCAAAAAGAGCACCATCAGCATCGCCGGCGTCTCTCTGACTCCCAGTTCCAAGAAAAGATTGACCGGGATATGGCTGAAGATATAGAAACCTACGAATAAAATCCCGCCGATCATCGCGATATTCTTGAAAATGTCTTTGTGGCGGAAATGCCCCAATTCATGGCCAAGGACGGCCAGGAGTTCGTCGTCGCTCAGTTTTTGGAGCAGCGTATCGAAGAGCACGACCCGTTTGGCTTTGCCCAAGCCGCCGAAGTAGGCGTTGAGACGGCTGTCGCGCTTGCTGGCATCGACGACGAAGACCCCATCGCTCTCGAAACCGCTCTTTTTCAACAATGCTTCGATCTTGGCTTCGAGGGCTTCGTTTTGGAGGGGTGTGAACTTGTTGAACATCGGTGCGATCACGGTGGGATAGAGAAGATTCAAAAGAACGATGACGCCGAAGATGATGATAAAACTCACAAGCCACCACATCGGTACGTTGATGATCACCCAAGCGATCGCGGCACTCAGCGCCGAAGCCACGGCGAGCGTCAGCAATCCCCCTTTGATCTGGTCCTTGACGAAAAGGTCGGGGCTCATCTGGTTGAAATGGAAACGTTCGTCGATGACGAATGTCTTGTAGATCGTAAAAGGTAGTTCCACGATATAGTTGACCACCAGAAAGATATCGACGACGACGACGGCTTGAGTGATCGGATCCATGTTCCATGTCATCGTGTCGAGCCAATGCATCCCCCACGCGAGCCAAAAGACGAAAAGTGCGTACTCCACCAGTGTTTCGACGATCTTGAGCCGTTCGTTGGAGATGAGATAGCGAGCCGATTTCATCCAAGAACTCGGCTTCATCAATATCGGCGGCATATCTTTGGCACGGGCGACGTAACCGATCTGCATGACACTGATATAGACTTTGATCAAAACGTAAAGGAAAAAGAGAATCGAGAGTGCTTGAACCATCGTGAGAGTACCACCTTGCATCGAATTAGCCGGATTATAGCCCAGTTTGGTTAAAATCCATTTCACGAAACAGCGTCTAATCTCAAAGCGTAAGAAAAGGGCAGCATGGCACTCGTCGACCTTCTGGATGTGGATAAACAGTTCGAATCCCAGATCATTTTCAAAGGCATCGATTTTCATATCGACGAAGGAGAGCGGATCGTCATCGTCGGCCGTAACGGCAGTGGCAAAAGCACGCTGATGAAGATCGTCAATGGCGAGATCGAGCCCGATAGCGGCAAGCGAATCGTCCGCCAAGGCATCCGCATCGAGATGCTGAGCCAGCAGCCCACCTTCGAAGCGGGCGTGAGCGTGCGTGAAGCGATCGAAAAGGAGTTGACCGAGATTCAGGAGGCCAAAGCCCGTTTCGAAGAGATTTCGGCCCGTCTAGCGGAAGATTTCGACGATAAAGCCCTGCTGGACGAGCACGCCAAACTCACCGCTTATCTGGACTACCACAACGCCTGGAACCTCGACGACAAAATCGAGCGCATCCTCAAAGAGTTCGACCTCAAAGTCTACGAAAAGCGCCCCGTCAATCTACTCAGCGGTGGCGAGCAGCGTCGCGTAGCCCTGGCGGCCCTGCTCCTTAAAAAGCCCGACATCCTGATGCTCGACGAACCCACCAACCATCTGGACGTCTATATGGTCGAATTTTTGGAAGATTTGCTGCTCAAAGAGAAGTTCACCCTACTGCTCATCTCCCACGACCGCTACTTCATCGACC
>CAZORY010000153.1:0-3751 GCA_964582435.1 uncultured Campylobacterales bacterium | reverse complement strand
GCTTGATGATGGCGTTGGCGTAAAGCTCGTCGCCCGCCTTTCGGGTGACGGGGAGCGATTCCCCCGTCAGGGCCGACTGATCCACCAAGAGAAACTCTCCGCCGCCAAGCAGTTTCATGTCGGCAGGCACGATATCGCCGATCTTGACTTTGACGATGTCTCCCGGCACGATCTCTCTGGCCGGGATCTCTTGCCATCTGCCATCCCGAAGGACCAAAGCTTGCCTGGCCAATTTCTTTTTGAGCACGGCGATGGCATTCAAGGCTTTGGATTCTTGGTAAAAATCGACGAAGGCATTGACCAACAACATCGCCAAAATGATGTAGAACTCTTCCCAGTGATGCACCAGTGCCGCCAAAATACCGGCGATTTCGATCATCCACGGGATCGGCCCCCAGAAGCGCCGGAAGAGCCGGTGTAGCCAGCTCTCCTCTTTCTCTTTGATCTCGTTGTAGCCATATTTACGAAGCAGTTGCGCCGCCTCGTCGGAACTTAGGCCTTGATAATGGCCTTTGTCCATGGCAGCCAATGCCCGTTCTTTGGCCTCCTTATCCGCTTTTTCTTGATCTTCCTTATCTTGCGTAAGACCCTTTTCGTCACCGGTTTTAGATGTGGTTTCCTCGACTCCAGCATCGACGGAAGTAGCGGTTGGTGGTTTTTTGTGTTGCTTACGATGTGACATCTTGCCTCCTTCAGACATATATTTTTTCTTCAGGCGCTACGATATGGGCGTGTTTGCCCATACGCTCGGCGATCGCTTTTTTGAAGATCTTCTGTTTATCGTATTCGCCATGAATGAGAAAAACTTTGCCGAGCTTTTTGAAACTTCTCATCCATTCGATCAATTCACTCTGGTCCGCATGGGCCGAAAAGCCGTTGATCGTATGGATTTTAGCTCGTACGACCACCTCTTCGTGATAGATATGGATGCGCCGCTCCCCATCGATGATACGGCGCCCCAACGTCCCTTCGGCTTGATAGCCGACGAAAAGCAACGCATTGCGATCGTTCCAAAGTCGGTGCTTGAAATGGTGCAAAATCCGGCCACCCGTACACATACCGCTACCGGCGATGATGATACATCCGCTGTCGATCTCGTTGATCTTTTTCGAATCGTCCGGTGTCATCGTATACTGAACCGCCGGAAAGTCGAAAACCGATCCATCTCTTCGTAAGAACTCGTTGCAACACCGGCTCAACTCATCATGATAGGTCGAATATAACTGCGTCGCCCGTATCGCCATCGGTGAATCGAGAAAAATTTGACACTTTGGCAACTCTTTTTTGTCGTACATCTGCTTGAGCAAACACAAAATCTCCTGCGTCCTCTCGATCGCGAAGGAGGGAATCAAAACGTTGCCGCGATTGAGCAGCGTATCGACAATCACATGCTTGAACTCTGCGACACTCTCTTCGATTCCTTTGTGATTACGGTCGCCGTAGGTCGATTCGATATAGAGCACGTCGGCGTTGTCGAAAACTTCGGGATCTTGCATGACCATATCGTTGTGATTGCCCAAATCACCACTGAAAACGAAGAGCTTTTCATGTCCATCGTCCGTTTCGACCTTGAGCTGAACGATCGCCGAGTCGAGAATATGGCCCGCGTTTTTGAAAAGAGCCGTCACACCTTTCGCCAAAACAATCGGTTTGTCGTAATAGACATACTCGATCGCCAAATCGTAGACCGCTTTGACGTCATCGACCGTATAAAGAGGTTCCGGGACACCCTTCTCTTCGCCTCGTCTTTGGGCCTTGCGGTAACGCGTCCGATACTCCTCCTCCATCAGATGCGCACTATCGAGCAACACCACTTCCGCAAGCTCCATCGTCGATCGAAGGGTCACGATCCGCCCTTTGAAACCCTCTTTGACAAGTTTGGGTATCCTACCTACGTGATCGAGGTGAGCGTGTGTGACGAGCAGGATATCCACATCTTTCGGATCGAAATCGAAGGGCTCGTAGTTGCGTTCTTCCACCGTTCCTTGGAACATCCCGCAATCGACCATGATATTCGGCCCACTATGTAGCTTCAATAGATGGCACGATCCGGTCACCACCTCGGCTGCGCCGTACGATTGGATCACGCCACATTTTTCAAACGTTCTTCTCATTTCTTACCTTTCGTCAAAACTTTTTTTTCGAGTAAATGCAGCGTCTCGTCGAAACGGTATAGGATCGGGGTACCGGTAGGGATCTCTACCTTGACGATTTGCTGAGGTGTCAAACGCTCGATCGCCATCGTCAGGGCTCTTAGGGAATTCCCGTGGGCACTGACAAGAACCGTTTTGTCCCGAGCCAGCTCCGGAGCGATCCGCTCGGCGAAATAGTTGAGAGTTCTACGTCGTGTATCTTCGAGCGACTCCGCTTTGGGGATGAGGGAAGGGTCGAGATGGCGGTATTTTGGATCGTTGCGCGCATCACGTGGATCACCATCGGGCAATGGAGGCGGCGGTGTATCGTAGCCGCGTCTTACCGCGAGAAACAACTCTTGGCCTACCTCTTTTTCGATCGCCTCTTTGTTGTGACGCTGCCATGCGCCGTAATGGCGTTCGTTGAGTTTCCAATGCTTGATGCAATCGATATGTTCCCATGCCATCTCGGCCAAAGCCAACTGCGCCGTATGGATCGCACGTTTGAGCCATGAAGTAAAACAAATCTCGGGCCAGATCTGTGCATGAGATAGAAGAAGACCGGCATTCTTCGCCTCTTCTTTACCTTTTTCACTGAGATCGATATCGGTCCATCCCGTAAAGAGATTTTCTTTGTTGTAAAGGCTCTCGCCATGCCGTAACAGTATCAGCCACCCCATATGCGATCCTTACTCGATGATCTTTATGCATCATACCACCATTTTGGTAAACGAAGATAAATTTTTTTATGGATGGCGACCGACGGCGATAGAGATTTTCAAGAGAGTTTTTCCGCGTAATAGGAGCTGCGCACCAGGATTCCCGACGCCACGGCATCGAATCCAATCTCGTAAGCCTTGTTGCGCAAAAGCTCGAAAAACTCCGGGGGGTAGTAACGCAGCACCGGATGGTGCGCAGAACTAGGCTGCAGATACTGCCCGATCGTCAGCTCCCGTACGCCGGCATCATAGAGATCGCGCATCGTCTCGATCAGCTCGGCTTCGTTTTCGCCCAGTCCCACCATCAATGAGCTTTTGACCGGTCCATCGAAATGGGTAGCGTAATAGTGCAGTACTTCAAGGGAACGGTCGTAATCACTCTGGGGCCGAATCGCGGGGGAGAGCCTGCGCACCGTCTCTTCGTTGTGGGCCAGTTTGTCCGCGCCGCATGCGACGATTCGCTCCAATGCCGCTTTGTCATTACGAAAATCTGGAGTCAGCAGCTCGATCTTCACCTCCGGCGCCGCTTCGCGAATGGCTTCGACCACGGCGACGAAATGCCCGGCGCCGTAATCTTTCAAATCGTCCCGATCCACCGAGGTGATCACCGCATATTTTAGACCAAGTTTCTTGATGGCTCCGGCTACACGCCTAGGTTCCGTCGGATCGGGAGGCATACCCCTGCCCGTCTTGACGTTGCAAAAACGGCACGATCTGGTACAGGTATCCCCTAAGATCATGAAAGTCGCCGTCCCTCGGGCGTAGCACTCGCTACGATTGGGGCACGCACTCTCTTCGCAAACGGTCGTCAAAGCATGCGCCCGCAAAATGGACTGCGTCTTTCCGATTAACACAGGGTCGGGAGATTTGACGCGAGGTTTGTAAGACTTAGCGAACTCT
>CAZORY010000152.1:0-3756 GCA_964582435.1 uncultured Campylobacterales bacterium | reverse complement strand
CAGCTGCATAGCGAAAAGGTGCCCGAAGGGATCAAACTGGCCGAAGAGGAGATCGCCGGAGCCCTAGGCTACGAGAAAAAAGAGCGTCTAGAAGAAAAAAGAGCGCACAAAGAAGGCGTGGTTTAAGATCGAGGACAGAGTTCGAGGGGACCGTCGTAAACAATAGCGTTCTCGAGCATGCGGATATGGAATCCGTAGAACCGTACCCCTCGTTCCAGAGCTTCGTAAAAGGTTCGGCGAAAGGTCTCATCCCGTGTGGGATGAGGTGAAAAGCAGCGGCAAGGGCGTAATGCCATGATCAAAATGGCGGCTCGATACCCTTGCACTTCGGCATGGATCAACGCTTTTAGATGTTTGACGCCGCGCGTCGTAGGAGCGTTGGGAAAGAGGCAAAGCCCCTCCTGAACGAGTGAACAACCTTTCAGTTCGACGTACATATCGTCAGCTAAGTAATCGAAACGACTTTTTCCAAATATCACCTCCTCTTTCAAATGTCGGGGAATGAATCCCAAAACACCTTTTTCGATGGCTGCAGCGGCGATAGGACGATGGAATCGGGTATTGACGAGTACCCAGCCCTCCTGCATACGAGCCGCCAAAAGCGTATAATCGGTTTTCATTCCGGGACGATTGGCAAGGAGGCGCAAAGGTCGCCCGGGGGTGAGGATCTCCTCCAAGCGACCCGTATCGGCGATATGGATTTTGGCGATACGACCTTCGACCTTTGCAAGAGCGAGGAAACGGTTTTCACGCTTGATGAAGCGACCTAGTGTCGTAGGGCCGAGTTCGTGGAGGTCGAAAAGCGTCTCTCCTTTTTTCATTGAAACGGTTTCTCGACGAGCCTACGACCGAGAGCTTTCGGATAGCCTCGACTTTCGGCGATTTCAGCCGCGAGCGCATCGAGTGTGGCTTCGTCGGGGCGGGGAGGGATTTTGGGGAGGGAGGAAGGGGGTAGGAGCCTCTCCTTTTTCAAGTCGTCCAAGATCTTTTCGGCCATGTCGGGGGCGGAGGAGACTTTGACGATTTCGCAACGGGCGTAACGAGGCCGCGGAAAGGCCACTTCGGCGACGCGACGGGTGATATCGGTGCCTGGAATCTGCTGCGCACCGTAAAGGGGGACGGGTGTCGGTACCGCCGTGGCGAAGGAGGGGATGAAGCGGGCGACGTAATCGATAGCGGCTTGGGTACGTTCGAGAGCGATATCCACAGGCCATCCACGCTCGATCTTGGCGACGAACCGGCTATCCAAGCGTGGTTGGGCATAACCGCTGGGGGCCACGGCGAGACCGTCGGGGAAGAGGGTGATCGAGGGCGTCATGCCATGGATTTGAAAGTGTCCGTCAGGGTAGGGTGTGAACTGTGCCATACCTCGTGGCGTACCGCGTTCGCCGTGGAATACGATCTCCGGCCACCCTTGCGATCCTCGCTCCCAATGGGTGACGTAAGCGGCTTTGAACTCCACCATACGTGGGACGGTGATCCCTATGATTTCATCGATTCGACCTGTTTGGAAACCGGCGGCGTTGACGAGGTAGTCGAAATCGGCCGATCGTTGCCGGCCCTCGTCGGTGAAAAAGAGACGCCATCCTCGTTCCAAAGGCTCGATCGTCGTCACTTCCGTGCGTGTCGCAAGCGTTACGTTGGGCAACTCACGCAAGATCAAGGTGGCCCCGGCACCGAGTCGAAAAAGGTTGATCCCATATTCACGTACGAGAACGATCGGATACTTCAGTCGGGTCAAATCCACCTCCCTCGCGACGCGGATCATCCACTCTTCGGGTCTCTTGGGATGAGCGGGGGGTGTGAGGGGGCGCAACGCTTCGAGTGCGTCGCGAGCGAAGAGGGTGAAATAGTCTTGCCATGGCCCAAGGATGCCGTTTCGAGCATCGGATTGGACCATTCGGCGATAGCGATCACGAAGTAACGAGAGCCTGGGCACCAAATCTTCGGGATTGCCGGGGTCCTCAAGGGGAATGGCGATGACGGTGGGCCGGTAGTCGATCGTGTAAGGATAGAGTCTAGCGAAATCGATGGATTGCTCTAGCAGGGTCACGCAGGCGTCGTCGCCGATTTCCCGGTAGAGATTGCCGCCGGCATGAAGGTGGCAAAAAGGTGGACCGCTGACGAGTGAACGTTTTTTTTCGAAAAGCGTGACATGCGCTCCTGCGGTCGCGAGATGGATCGCTGCGGTGACGCCTGCCACACCGCCGCCGACGATGGCGATTTTGGGCGCTTTCATCATCGCTCCAGAATCGTGAGTAGTTCGTCGAATCGCCCGATGGTGGCATCGGGTTGCCAAACGGATATATCTTCGCCGTAATTGTAACCGTAACGTACTCCGATCGAGGCCATTGGAGCTCTTCGTGCTGCGAGGATATCGTTTTTCGAATCCCCGACCATCACCGTCTGCTCCTTTCGTGTCCCGTAGAGGCGACAAAGGTGCAGCAACGGCTCAGGATCGGGTTTCTTTTGCGGTAGCGAGTCACCGCCTAGAATATGGGTGAAATAAGATGCGATACCGAGCCGTTCGAGAATAGGATGAACGAAAGTGTGGGGTTTGTTGGTGGCGATGGCCATTTGGAACTCTCTCGCACGTAGTTGCCGTAACGTCGTCTCCACCCCTGGGTAGAGTTTGGTTTTGTGGCAGAGATTTTGGGCGTAGTGGTGCAAAAACCTCTGAAGTGCCTCTTCGAAGAGAGTCGGGGAGAGATCGGGGTCGATACGTTGGTCGCCGCTCAACGCCCGCCCGACGAGTGTGCGCGCGCCGTTGCCGACCCAGTGGTGGATCGTCTCTTCATCGAACGGTTGACGTCCCAAGCTCTCCAATGTGGTGTTGATCGCGTCGGCAAGATCGGGGGCACTGTCGATCAGTGTCCCGTCCAGATCGAAAATGATGAGTCGAAATTTCGTTTGCATGGCGTGATCCATTTTTGTCGCGATTTTACTATAATGCATGGCATGAAACAACCAAACGACAACGAATCGATACGATTGCGGCCCGAAATTTTCGAAGAGTTACGCGTTTTCAGCGAACTGACCGGCAAACCGGCCGATCGACTGGTGGAGGAAGCGTTGGTGCACCATTTCGAACGACTGAGTGAAGAGTTGGCTCTGGAAAACGATTTCGACGACAATGCCCAAACCAATCTGAGCTACGATGAATTTTGGGACGGTGTAGATCTTTGAAGTAGGAATGTATCTCTATGCGACCTGGGGTACGGTACAAAGGGAGACAAAAGGTTATAATGGCCTAAAAAAATGAGGAGTGCAGCATGAAAAAAGAGCTCAAACGAACGAAAAAAGCGATCGAAGAGTTGCTCAAAGTCTTGGGTGATACCGAAAACGATCTAAGCGACCTGGACAAGGCGATCGACAAAACCCATGAAAAGGTTTCGCGGCTCGAAGAGCAGATCGTGGAGATTACCAACGAGATGCGCAAATTGGAGCGTAAAATTCATAAGAAACTCAATAAGATCGCCAAAGTCAAGCGATTGATCTTGACGGCGGATACCGACCGTAAGCTCGAAACTTTCGAACGTGATTACGATCGGCTCGTCAAGGACTTGAAAGATTTGGAGAAGGAGTATGCGAAGCTCCATGACAAATACGAAGCCCTCGTTCTCAAAGAGGAGAAGGCTCTTGAAAAAGAGATGCTCTTGGAGGAAGAGGCGGCACGAATCTCAGAAGCCCAATACCACGCCATCGCCTCCGTTCAAGAGGCGATGGGTCGGCTCGCGGGCAAAATCAATCGCTATT
>CAZORY010000151.1:2040-3756 GCA_964582435.1 uncultured Campylobacterales bacterium | reverse complement strand
TGGCCATCGTCATCGACGATGTCGCCTATCCCTCTCAACTCGATGCGATCCGAGCGCTGCCTTGGCCGATCACACCCTCCCTCTTTCCACCTTCGAAAACCCATCCAAAGACCCCCCGTATGGCGTCGCGTCTGACGCACTACATGATCCATCTGCCGATGGAGGCGATGCACTACAACCATCCTGAAAAGGAGACGCTCACGACGCACAGTACGGCCGACCAGATCGACGTGCGGATGCGCCATCTTCGCCAATGGTTTCCGAATGCCCGCTTCATCAACAACCATACCGGAAGCCGTTTTACCTCCGATCTGGCGGCGATGCAGCGCTTCTACCCGATCGCACGTCGGTACGGCTTCGTATTCATCGATAGCCGTACGACGCCCCATACGGTCGTACCGCGTCTATGTAAAACCTATCACGACCCCTACGTCGCACGGGACATCTTCCTCGACAATCGTCCCGATCCCACCTATATTCGCAATCAATTGAAAAAAGCGGTGCGTATCGCCAAAGCCCACGGTTATGCCATCGCCATCGGACATCCTCACGCATCCACCCTCAAAGCCCTCGCTCGCTCCGGGGATATTCTCAAAGAGGTGGATGTGGTCTACATCGACCAACTTTACAAAAAAATTCGATAAGATATTCGAAAGGGTGCGCATCGCGTACCAAGGAAGAGGCGGGCGAACGCCCCGTTCTTGTGGACTCTTTTTTCATGGAAGGAGAGGCGATGAAGAAGATCGGAGTGGCACTGCTGATCGGTATGGTGGTAGGAGCGGCGGCTTATGTTTTTTTCACGCCGCTTCAAGCGAAATTGCTGGGAGCGGTCGCTTTTTTGGTGACGATGTGGACCAACAACGCTTTGCCGTTGGGGGTCGTGTCGCTCCTACCGATTCTCCTCTTCCCCGCCTTGGGAATCACGCCTCTTGCCCACGTGACGCCCAACTACGCCAAATCGATCATCTTCCTCTTTATCGGCGGATTTTTGTTGGCGATCGCCATGCAAAAAAGCGGTCTGCATCTACAAATCTCCAATCGTCTGCTCAAAATCTTTCCCCATACGGCCAGAGGGGTCATCTATGCGATGGCGATCGTCTCGGCGCTGCTTAGCTCCATCCTTTCCAATACGACGATCACGTTGATGTTGATGCCCATCGGCCTTTTCATCACCAAAAATCCGAAGCTCAAAGTGCGCATTTTGTTGGCGATCGCCTACGGTGCGAGTATCGGCGGGATTTTGACTCCTATCGGTACGCCGCCCAACTTGTTGTTGCTCGGGTATCTGGAGGAGATAGGCATCGAGCCCCCCACGTTCGTATCATGGATGGGTATGATGGCGCCGGTGGTGGGCTCGATGCTCCTTTTCATGCCTTGGCTGCTGAGTTTGGGGGTACGGGATGAGAAGGTGGGCGAGCCGACCGTACACTCGGAGCCTCTGAACGGGCCGCAAAAAAAACTCCTTTGGATTCTGGGTGGATTGACGCTCCTGCTTCTGCTCAATACACCTATCAAACCTTGGTACGGGGGATTGGGGCTCGACGAAAAAGGCCTGCTTCTTGGGGCAGGACTTCTTCTTTTCTTGCCGGGTATCGACTTGTTGGATTGGGAAGATAGCCGTTCGATTCCCTATGAAATCGTTTTTCTTTTCGGAGCCGGATTCTCCATCGCTCAAGCGTTTGGGTCGACCCATCTGGCGGAAGCGTTGGCCAATCG
>CAZORY010000151.1:0-1940 GCA_964582435.1 uncultured Campylobacterales bacterium | reverse complement strand
CTTATCAGTATCAAGTCGATGGCTTCCGCGGGCTTTTGGATCGACCTTGTCGGTGTGTCGGTCGTTGCCATCTTCGCTATGACGTTGTGGCGCTATGCGTTGTAGCGCCTGGGGCCAAGCGGTGTCACGAGGAGTTTCGCTGGCGATCTTCGACCAATTCGAAGAAAGCTTGGCGCTCCAGAGGACGGGAGAAGAGGTAGCCTTGCCCGAGTCTACACCCATGCTCCAGTAAAAATCTCTCCTGCGCCTCGTTTTCGATCCCTTCCGCGACGATTTCGTAGTTCAGGCTTTTGGCAAGGGCGATGATCGCTTTGGTGATCTCTTTGTCGCTGTTGTCTTCGGGAATATCCATAATGAAGGAGCGGTCGATTTTGATCGTATCGACGGGTAGTTTTTTCAGGTAGCTCATCGAGGAGTAGCCCGTGCCGAAATCGTCGATGGATAGACCGAATCCGAGACTTTTGAAACGATCGAGGATTTTGGCGTCGTAAGAGGCGGTATCCATGATATAGCGCTCGGTCATTTCGATCGTGAGCCTCGTGGTTTCAATCCCATGCTCTTGTGCGATACCCGCGAATCTCTCGGGTAGATTTTTGTCGCCAAACTGTTTGCTCGATACGTTGATCGAGAGTTTCGGTAGATGGAGGCCTAGACGATCCATCTGTACGAGCGTGCGGCACGCCTCTTCGAAGACGAAAAGCCCGATTTCGTTGATTTTGCCGTTTTCTTCGGCGATGGGGATGAATTCGTCGGGTGGAACGAAACCAAGGGTCGCACTTTGCCACCGGATCAGGGCTTCCGCGCCGTAGAGGCGTCCGTTTTCGATGTCGTATTGCGGTTGATAGGCCAGCCAGAACTCTTCGTTCGTCAGCGCATCGGTCATCCCTTGTTCTATCTCCAGTCTTCGATGCATCTGTCGGGATAGTTCGGGGACGAAAAATTGGAAGTTGTTCTTACCGACACTTTTGGCTAGATACATGGCGTTGTCCGCATTTTTGATCAAATCCGTGATCGTCGTCCCGTTGTCCGGGAATAGAGCGACACCGATGCTCGCGGTGATATGGAGCGTGTGGTTGTCAATTTCGATCGGTTCGGCGACTACTTGTAGGATCTTTTCGCAGACATGGGCGGTGTCTTCGGCCGAGTCGACCGTCTCCATAACGGCGATAAATTCGTCGCCGCCGATTCGAGCGACGATATCCGATTGGCGGAGAGTGCCCTGGAGTCTAGCACCGATAGTCTTCAACAATCGATCGCCGACATCGTGACCGAGGGTGTCGTTGATCACTTTGAAACGATCTAGATCGATGAAAAGAACGGCCAATGGGCTCTTTTTTCGATTCGCCACTTCGATGGCATGGTGGAGATGGTCTTCGAAATAGGCCCGATTGGGCAGACCGGTCAGGTTGTCGTGATAAGCGAGGTAATCCGCTTTCTCCTGACTTTGCATGATCTCTCTCAAGTCCGTGAGCATACCGATGTAGTTGAGGATCTCCCCTTTGTCGTCGAAAAGTGCCGTGACGGCCATCCATGTGGGCACGGTTTGGTTGGATCGGATACGAATGTAGATTTTCCCTTGCCAGCTTCTCGTATGGCGGATCGTCTGCCACATTTGATGATAAAAAGAGTCGTCGTGCTGCTGCGATTCGAGAAATTGAGGTGTTTGGCCCACGATCTGTTCTTCGCGATAGCCTGTCAACTTCGTGAATGCGGGATTGACGGAGACGATTCGATATTGGGAGTCGGTGACGAAAATCGCCTCATGAGTGTTTTCGAAGACGGCAGCGGAGAGTTTCAACCTTTTTTCTTGCTCGACATAATCGGTGATATCGAGTTTGATCGCTAGATAGTTGGTCAGCTTGCCGTCGATATAAACCGGTACGATCGAGGCTTTTTCATAAAAGAGCGTGCCGTCTTTGCGCTTGTTGATGAAGACGCCT
>CAZORY010000150.1:0-3759 GCA_964582435.1 uncultured Campylobacterales bacterium | reverse complement strand
AAAATGCTTCTGGACAAGGCGATCGACGGCAAAGATCCTCTTCTACCCAAAGATCCGGGCCGGGATATTTACCGTTCGATGATGAATAGTGAGCGAAGCAAGCAACTGAGTGGTGCTTTTGGCTATAGTGAACTGTTGTTTAATTATCTCATAGAAAAAAAGTCTTAACAAAAGATGAATTTGTCCGATAATATAATTGTAAAATACCATTCTGCGAAAAAGGATGTATGATGATTCGCAATGTAGGCTCCCAAAGTGGCAATGCCATGGTCAACGATATGAAGAACAACGAATTGAAAAACAATCAACAGATCGAGAAAAATGCCATGCAAAAACAGAGTCGAGTGGACGAACTCAAAAAACAGATCCAAAACGGAGAGTATCAGATCGATATCAGAGCCACAGCCGAGAAGATGGCGCAGGAGTTGAAACCTGACCTCTGAACCATGATGAAGGAAAAATGATGTTGGAACACTATTTGGAGAGCGCGACGAGAGAGCTGGAGACATTGATCGAATTGACGGCGATGGATATCGAAGATATCAAAAGAGCCCGTCACGAGTCGATGTTCGAGCGTATCCGAACAAAGGAGCATGCATTGGTGGCTTTCGAGAGCAACAAGACGCTCATCGACCGTTCGATCGCCCAAATCGTCGAAAAAAATCCGAATAGTGACCTCGAAAAACTTCTACCGGAAAGAACGAAAGAGCAGTTGACCGGTTTGCGTGAAAAACTCGAAACCCTTCAAGAACTCAATCGCCATTATGCGCGATTCGTCATTACGGTCGGGGAGTTCTACAACGCGCTTTATGAGGAGATGTTGCCGATCGAGAAGGATGGCTATCACGGCAAAAATGCCAAACTGGCCGCTCTTATCGAAGTAAGGGCTTGAAATGGCCTCTATCTTCAACGCCCTGCACGTCGGATACAGTGGCCTCAAGACATCGCAAATCGCTATCGACACGACCGGTCACAATATAGCCAATGCCGAAAATCCTGCCTACACTCGCCAACGAGCGGTCATCGCTCCCAACACACCGCTCAACACCACGCCCGGTGACATCGGTCTTGGTGCGAAAATCAGCGAGATCGTCAGAATCCATGATGAATTCGTTTTCAAGCGCCTCAAAAACAGTTCTGGCGACAACGAGTACGCTCAGTTGAAAAAAGATGCGCTCGACGAGCTCTCTTCTTATTTTCCTGAAATCGACAAGAATGGTATCTACAACGGGATGCAGGAGTATTTCAATGCATGGAACGATTTGGCTAAGAATAGCGACGACAGTTCCTTGAAGATCAATCTTGCCCAAGCGACGAGAAATTTCACCGCTACGATTCGGCAGACCAGATCGCAAGTCGAGTCTCTTCGCAAATCGATGGACGAACGTATCGAAACGGCCGTCGACGAGATCAACCGTTTGGGTCGACAGATCGCCGATATCAATGTACGTATCGGTATCGACGAAGCCGGCGGCAATCATGCCAACGACTTACGGGATCAGAGGGACAAACTCGAGCTTGCGCTAAGCAAACTGGTGGATATATCCGTCTCCAAAGGAGATTTGAGAGCGGATATGACGGTCGATAGAAATCTTGTGGAGTCTGGAAATGCTTATCATCTCAATATCGGGGGGGCTTCGTTCGTAGACGGCCCGACGTTTCATCCGATAACGTTCGAGCGTGAAAAAGGTGAAAAACTCGGGAAACTCTATTACGTTCGCCAAGATTATGAAAAATTCGATCTGACGGGTTTCATCAGGGGTGGACAGATCGGTGCGATGCTCTCTTTGCGAGATGGAGATCTCGGAAGCGTTTTGGACGATCTTGACACCTTCGTCTCCTCGATGGCGATGTATACCAACGATTTGTACGCCGCTCATGCCACGAATCGGATGGAGAGTGATAGAAACGTCAAGCCGGACGAATATATTGCCAATAGCGATCTTCCGATAAGTAACGGGAATTTCTATGTGAAAGTCTACGATATCGACGGCAACGAGGTCGTCAAAAGAGAGGTTTCTATCACCGATACGACGAAATTTTCCGATATCGTCGATCGTGTCAACGCCGACATCGACGACAATCAAGACAATTTGACCGGCAACGACGTCGACGATTTTCTCCAGGCATCCATCGGCAGCGGCGGGAAATTCGTCATCTCTTTGAAAAGTGGCAAAGAGGAAGAGGGATATACTTTCGCATTGGAAGAAGCCGATCCTGAAAATCCTACTCTGTTCGCGGGAGCTCTTGGTTTGGCGCGCTTTTTCGAAGGTTACGACGCCAAAAGTATCGATCTGGATAAAAAGCTATCACAAAACCCCACGTCGATCGGTGGCAACGCCGCGCCTGTGCCAGGAGATAACAGCGTAGCCAACGCGATGGTGGAACTGCAATATCAAAAAGTGGATTTCTATCGACCGGCCAATACGAGAAAAGAGTTTTCGAGCGATACGTTGGCAGGCTTTTTCCGGATGACGACGACTTCCGTGGCCGACAAGACCGCGGCCGCTCATTCGGCGGCGGATACGTCCGAAGCGTTACTCAATACGGTCGTCAACGAATTCGACAGTATCAGCAAAGTCGATATCGACGAGGAACTGACCAATTTGATGAAATATCAGACCGGTTACAGCGCCAGTGCGAAAGTTATCACGACGATCGATCAGATGATCGAGACACTTCTGGGCATCAAACAGTAGCGAAGGATTAGGATATAATGCTGGCATGAAATGCCCATGCATCAGTCTTTTCGTTTTGATGGTCCTTTTTTTCTTCTCCTTTTTGGGGCCTCTGTTCTATGATGCCAGCCCCTATCAACTCCATCCGGATACTCTGTTGGCGCCTCCTTCGTGGGAACATCCTTTGGGTACCGATCGTCTAGGACGCGATCTGTTGGCCCGCCTCATGCAAGGCGGGAGGGTATCGCTCGTCATCGGTGTCGGCAGTGCCCTCATCGCATCGTTGCTTGGTCTGATCGTCGGTATCACCGCAGGTTTTTTTAGAGGTGGCGTGGACAAACTCTTCGTCGTGATCGTCGATCTTTTTCTCACGTTTCCGACCTTCTTTCTTCTACTCGCACTGGTCAGTTACGTCGAAGCATCCGTATGGGTGCTCATTTTCGTCATATCCGTGACAGGGTGGATGACGATGGCGAGAATGATCAGGGCGGAAAGTTTCGCCATCGGTCAGAAACCGTTCATCAAAATTCTGAAAATAGCGCAAGTCCATCCGTTGAAAATCATCCTCAAATACTTCGCCCCTCTCTTGGCACCTATTTTTTTCGTGAGCTTTACATTTGGCGTCGGGGGCGCGATTTTGAGTGAAAGTGCTCTTAGCTTTTTGGGACTTGGCGTATCGCCACCTCAAATGAGTTGGGGGAGCCTCATCAGTGAAGGCAAAGAGGTGATGGAGATCGCGTGGTGGATCAGCTTCTTTCCCGGTCTCATGATTTTTTTAGTGACGCTCTCTTTAATGCAGCTCTCCGACTTTTTACAAACCAAGACGAACAAAAAAGAGAGAATCGGGGATTGAAATCGTATGAGGGAGTCCCACTCGACCCTTTTGCATCAAAGCATCTCTAGGGCTTTGCGTAGATCCTCCGGTGTGTCGATCCCGAAACTTTTCGTTTCCACTTCGGCCATCGCGATTTGGAAGCCATGAGAAAGCATACGAAGCTGTTCGAGCTTTTCGGTTCGCTCGAGTGTGGATGGGGGAAGTTTGCAAAAACGGGTCAGGTTTTTTCGCACGAACCCATAGAGC
>CAZORY010000149.1:0-3792 GCA_964582435.1 uncultured Campylobacterales bacterium | reverse complement strand
CACCGGGTCAGGACGGGAACGTAGCAGCCCATCCTGTCTTGCCGGGTGCCGCAGGTATCTGGAGGGGAGTCTATCCCATATTTCTCACATCGACAAAACTTCCACTTTCATATTTTCTGACGTTTTCGAAAGCTTTGATCAGCCGTTCGGCGGCATCTTCAGGAGTCTGAATAAGGCCGTTTTTGAGCCGTTGGGCCGAGGGAAATTTTTCGGTATCCACCTCTTCGGTGATATGGCGTACCATTGGTGTATCGACGACACCCGGTGCGATCGCGCTCACATGAGTATCGGGCAATTCTCGGCTATAGAGTTTTAGAAGCATATTCAAAGAGGCCTTTGAAAGCGAATAGGCGCCCCATCCTTTACTTCCGTTGATCGCTGCCCCCGACGAAATACCGACAATCTGGGAAACAGGCATGGCCATGGCGATCAACGTATCGAGTATGACTTTGTTGGCCCACACGTTGATACGCATCACGTTTTCGATGTCGTGGAGCGTCGTATGTGTCATCTCCTGGATCTGCCCCAAAATGCCTGCATTGAGGATCACAAGGTCCAATACATCCACATCTTCGAGCAACACCCTTATACCCCCTTCGATCCTTTCCAGAGCATCGAGATCGAGTGAAATATAATGGAGGCGGTCATGGGTGATGGAGGGAGTAGGTCGGCGCCCCAATCCATAGACGATGGCTCCTTGAGATAGATAGACCTCGGTAAGGGCCAAGCCGATACCCGAGTTGATGCCGGTGATCAAGATTTTCATATCGCTCCTTTTTTTAGAAATTATTGTATCCAAACGTATGTATTGAGGTGTAAAGCAAGTATAGTAAATAATTTTATGAAAAAAACTTGACAATGATAATATCAATTTGCTATAATTCAACAAAATCAATAATAAAGGAGGTTGCCATGTTGGTTACACGATTTGATCCTTTCGCCGAGATCAGAGAATTGGAAAAACGACTGTTGAGCGCCGTGAACGTTCCAGCGGCGGGTAGTGAAGGTGAAAAAGAGGTCGTGAACGCATTCGTACCGACCGTCAATACCCGGGAAGACGAGAATTCTTATGTCGTCGAAGTGGATGTTCCCGGTGTCAAAAAAGAGGATATCAAAGTCAATATCGATCCTGAGAAACGGACGTTGACCGTCTCAGGCGAGCGGAAGTTCAAAGAGGAGGTCAAAAAAGAGGACTATTACAAAGTCGAATCCGCATATGGTAAATTTATGCGAACCTTCTCTCTGCCCGAAAATGTCGATGTGGAAAACATCGATGCGAAGACCGAGGATGGCGTTTTGACCATTATGCTGCCTAAAGTCAAAAAAGAGGAAAAAGAGGTCAAAGAGATTCCTGTCAAGTAAGTCCCTTTTCGTAGCGGTGGGCTGAGCGCCCGCCCTTTTTATTTTTCTTTCAATTTCCTTCAAGTGCTGCTGTGTTATAAATCTCCTACACCTGTTAGGAGCATTCGATGAGCGATATACTCAAAATTGGAAACTATGAATTTACGAGTCGTTTGATCGTAGGAAGCGGGAAATACCCCGATTTTCAAACGACACGAGATGCGACGCTGGCCAGTGGTGCCGAAATGATCACCGTGGCGGTACGGCGTGTCAACATCACCAATCCGAACGAAGAGAATCTGATGGATTACTTCAAGGATACCGGTGTGCAGTTTTTGCCCAATAGTGCCGGCTGTACGACGGCGGAAGAAGCGATCACTCTTTTCCGCCTTACTCGAGAAGCGACAGGCATCGATCTGATCAAGTTGGAGGTGATCGGGGATACGCAAAAGACCCTTTACCCCGACGTGATCGAGACGATCGAAGCGTGCGAAGTGCTCGCGAAAGACGGCTTCACGATCATGGCCTACACCAACGACGATCCGATCGTCGCCAAGCGCCTTGAAAACGCAGGAGCCGCCGCCGTCATGCCTTTGGCCGCACCGATCGGCAGCGGGTTGGGCGTGCAGAACAAATTCAACGTCGTCTTCGTCAAAGAAGCGGTCGATGTCCCGGTGATCGTCGATGCCGGGATCGGTCAAGCCAGCGATGCGGCCGCGGCGATGGAGCTAGGTGCCGACGGCGTACTCACCAACACGGCGATCGCCCAGGCCAAAAATCCAATTCAAATGGCCGAGGCGATGAAGCATGCCGTCGTCGCTGGACGGATGAGTTATCTAGCCGGGCGTATTCCCAAGCGTCCCTACGCTACCGCATCCAGTCCGACCGAAGGTATGATCCAGTTTTAAAAGAGCGGAAATATCGGGGTGCCATGTGGATGGCGGCACTCCGATAGACTATCCGATTTTCAAAATCCCCATCAGATTGAGCATCATGAAAATGAGGGCCACCGGCGCGATGTAGCGAATGCTAAAACGCCAGATGTTGAAATAAAGTGGTCCCATTTCATGCTCCAAGGCGCTGTAGACTCTCTCTTTTTGCAAGACATAACCCACAAATATCGCGATCGCCAAGCCACCGAGAGGTAGCAAAATGGAATCGGTGGAATATTCGAGGATATCGAAAAGCGGCTTGCCGAAAAAGGTGAGGGTCGCACCCCAAGCTTTGGTATAGCTAAGCAGTGCTCCGATACCGATGATCCAATAGGCGAGAGAGGTGAGGACGACCGCTTTGGCCCGTGTCATATCGAATCGATCGATGAGGTACTGAACGACTGGCTCGACCAGGGAGATGGCCGAAGTGAGGCCCGCGAACGAAAGCGCCAGGAAAAAGAGTAGACCAAGCACGATCCCGAGGGTGCCGAAATGCGAAAGGACGACCGGTAAGGAGATGAAGACCAAACCTGGCCCCTGGGCGGCAGGGGCCCCCTCGTGAAAAAGAAAACTATAGATGACCAGACCGGCCACCAGTGCAATCAGGGTGTCCATGAAAGTGACAATAAACGCGGTTTTCGTGATGGAGGCGTTTTTGGGTAGTGACGCCGCGTATGTCATGATGGCGCCCATACCCAAAGAGAGGGTGAAGAAAGAGTGGCCGACGGCGCGGACGATCGCTTCGGAATTGATTTTGCTCCAGTCGCTGGCGAACATGAAATGCCAAGCTTTATCGAATCCATCTAAAGTTGCCGCGTAACCGAGTAGACCGAAAAGGATGAGAAGAAGTGCCGGCATCAAGATGAGGTTGAACTTTTCGATACCCCCTTTGATACCTCGATAGACGATGTAACCGACGATCAAAACGGCAACGGTATGCCAGAAGATTTGAATACCCGCTTTTTGACCTACCAGTGTGTCGAAAGTGGATTTGGCTTGGTCGGTGTCGGTCGGCAAGCCACTCAAAATGGCGAAGAGGTAATAGAAGATCCAGCCGATCACGACCGAATAGAAGGTCATGATAATGATGCCGTTGAATCCCATAAACCCAGCATATTTCCACCCTTTTTGGTTGGGCGGTGCCAGTCGCTCGAAACTACCGACCGTATCGCGGCGTCCCAGTGCACCGATGAGCATTTCGGCCACCATCACGGAAAAGCCGACGAAGGCGATCGTTATCAGATAGACCAGGACAAACGCCCCGCCGCCGAACATCCCCGTCATATAGGGAAATTTCCAAATGTTGCCAAGCCCTACGGCCGATCCTGCCGCTGCCATGATGAAGCCGATTCGACTAAACTGTGCCACTTTCATGCGATCGCTCCCAGGAAAAAATCGCTCCGATTATACCATTTTGTTGACAACGGTTGTGCTTTTGACTATAATTTCACTCCACTTTTTGTAGCGGGGTGTAGCGCAGCCTGGTTAGCGCACCTGGTTTGGGACCAGGGGGTCGAAG
>CAZORY010000148.1:0-3798 GCA_964582435.1 uncultured Campylobacterales bacterium | reverse complement strand
TCTTGGCCGGTATGATGAGCCCCGTGATCAGCGAAGAGGGAATCGGACAGGCGGAAGTCCGCGAAACCTTCAGCGTCGCCAAAGTGGGTACGATCGCCGGATGTATCGTGACCGACGGTGTGATCCGTCGTAATGCCAAGGCTCGGTTGATTCGGGATGGCGTGGTCATCTACGATACCCGTATCAGTTCCTTGAAGCGTTTCAAAGACGATGTTCGGGAAGTGGGCAAAGGGTACGAATGCGGTATGATGCTCGAAAATTTCAACGACATCAAAGTAGGCGACGTCATCGAAGCTTACGAAGAGAAAGAGGAACAGGCGACTCTATGACGACTGAAGAGATCAAACGCAAGCGGGCCGACTCGATTTTAAGAGAGTTGATCCCCGAAGCGTTGTCCCAACTTGCCGATGAACGGCTCAAGGGTTTGACCGTGACGGAGGTGGTGTGTAGCCGGGGACGCAACGACGCCGATGTCTATCTCGACCCCACCGGCTTGGATGAAAACGAACAGCGTACGATTCTCAAACAGCTCAAAAAGGTGAGCCGAGGCTTGGAGAGTTATTGCCTCAAAGCCGAGGGTTGGTACAAATGCCCTAAATTTCACTTCAAATTCGATCGAGAGCTCGATCGTGTGAAACGGATGGACGCGCTCTTCGCACAGATAGAGAAAGAGTTGAAATCATGAGTGTTCGCGACGAAGTGGCCAAGGTGGTCGCCGCCCATGGTGCCACCCTCTACGATACCGAAACGGTCGAGGAGAACGGTCGGACGATCTACCGGGTCACTATCCTTAAAGAGGGGGGTGTCGATCTGGACCTGTGTGCCGAGATCAGCCGTGATCTTTCTCCGTTGCTCGATGTACATCCCCCCGTATCGGGACCATACTATTTGGAAGTGAGCTCACCGGGTGTGGAACGGACTCTCAAAACCCCCGAACATTTCGAAAAATCGGTAGGAGCGAACGTGTCGCTCAAGTTACGCTCCGGCGAACGTGTCAAAGGGGTGCTTCGAGGTTTCGAAGGGGGTGAGGTCGTCATCGAAACGGACCATGGCGAGGAGCGATTCGGGCTCGACGAGATCCGGAAAGCTCGCACCTACTACGACTGGGATTGATGCCCGCTTCTTCCTACCCTTTCATCTGGCATGTCGCCATGCGCCTCGCGATCGACGAAGCGTGGCGTTATCAACTGCTTACCTATCCCAATCCCGCCGTCGGGGCGTGTGTGTTGGATGCACACGGTGCGCCGATAGCCGTCGCCGCTCATAGGCAAGCGGGCGGACCTCACGCCGAAGTACGAGCGATTCGGGATGCTTATGTCGCGCTCAGCGGCGATCGGACGATCGCGGCGTGTGAAGAATCCGATATGCTGCACGACTATTTGAAAGAACGTGCCGGCAAGCTTTTTAGCGGCCATACGATCGTCGTGACTTTGGAGCCTTGTGCGCACCACGGTCGGACCCCGGCATGTGCCGATTTGATAGGCGATCTGGGATTTGAACGGGTGGTGATCGGAACGATGGACCCCAATCCCGTCGCGGCCGGTGGTGCCGCACGGCTTCGCCGTCGAGGCATCGAGGTGGTGACGGGTATCGAAAAGAGGGGGTGCGAAGAGCTTTTGTCCCCGTTCGAAGAGTGGTCTCGGGAAGGACGCCTTGTCGTTTTCAAATTGGCCCAGAGCCTCAATGGCGTCATCGGAGGCGGAACGATCAGTTGCGAATCCTCCAGACGTTGGGTCCATCGGCTCCGTACGCGGATCGATTGGCTGGTCGTCGGGGGTGAAACGGTCCGTGTGGATCGCCCGAAACTCGATAGTCGGCTGGTCGGGGGAAAGGCGCCCGATGTGGCGATATTGACACGCCGACCCGACTCGATCGATCGGTCGATCCCGCTTTTTGAAATGCCCGACCGGCGCGTCGATTTCGTCCAGTCTCTACCCCCTCGAGGATTGGTGATGGTCGAAGGAGGTGGCGGTACGCTCGAGGCCTTGCGACGCCAGATCGATTGGATGGTGCTTTTCGTGGCGCCTTTCGTCAAAGAGGGCATTGGCTATAATGGCACGAAAGATTTCAGACTCATGCATCAGCGGCGTGTCGGACGCGACGCGATGTTGTGGTTAAAGGCGAAGCATGGATAAGGCGCAAAAACAGCAAAAGATCGTCTCGATGTTCGACGAAATCGCCCAGACGTACGATGTGACCAACCGAATCTTGAGTATGGGGATCGACAAATCGTGGCGTAAACGCGCGTGTGACAAAACGTTGCGACTGTTGGATCGCCACGAGAACTTGACGGCACTGGATGTGGCGTGCGGCACGGGAGATATGCTGCAATGGTGGCGAAATCGTGCCCGAAAGGCAGGTGCGACGATCGAGCGTTATATCGGTGTCGATCCCAGCGAAGGGATGCTGGAAGTGGCCAAACAGAAGGTCGATTTCGCCGATTTTGTCGTCGCAAAAGCTCAGGATATGCCGATCCCGGACGAAACGGCCGATATTCTCTCCATCAGTTACGGTATTCGCAACGTCGTCGATCGTCAAGAGGCGATCGACGAGTTTTTCCGTGTCGTAAAACCGGGTGGAATGGTCGTCATTCTCGAATTTACGAAGCGGGAAGATCGCGGGATGAAAGGCCGATTGGTCGATTTTTATATGCACAACCTATTGCCTCGGATCGGTGGATTGGTGAGCCGTCATTACGATGCCTATCGCTATCTACCCGATTCGATCGAAGGATTTTTGACGACGGAGATGTTGATCGATGAATTGGAAAAAGCGGGCTTTGCGATGCAACATGTCCAACCTTTCTCGATGGGGATTTCGACCCTTCTGATCGCCAAAAAGCCTGCATGAGACTTCGATGGAACCGATCTCCGTCAGCCGACTCAACGAACAGATCAAATCGCTACTGGAGTCGCATTATCTACAGATTCGGGTAGAAGGAGAGCTTTCTCGCATCACCTACCACTCTAGCGGCCATCTCTATTTTACGATCAAGGACGATCGCAGCGCCCTCTCATGCGTCATGTTCCGATCCAACGCGGCGCGGTTGAAGTTTCGTCTCGAAGAGGGCCAACACGTGATTTTGAGCGGGTCCATCACCGTCTACGTGCCCAGAGGGAACTATCAGATGATGGTCGTAAGCGTCGAGCCTTACGGCGTCGGAGCGTTGGCCCTCGCTTTCGAACAACTCAAAAAACGGCTCGGTGCCGAGGGGCTTTTCGAGCCGTCGCGAAAAAAACCCATTCCTAGACGCATCCATCATATCGCCATCGTCACCTCCAAGACAGGTGCGGCGATTCAGGATATGATTCGTGTCGCTTCCAAACGTTGGCCCTTGGTGCGTCTGACGCTGGTCGATACGCTGGTGCAGGGACGTGAAGCGGCGATGGAGATCGCTCGTCACATCGCCTATGCCGATCGTCTAGGTGCCGATGTGATCATCGTCGGTCGTGGCGGGGGCAGCCTGGAGGATCTGTGGGCGTTCAACGAAGAGTTGGTCGCCCGTGCGATCGCCGCCTGCCGGACCCCTGTCGTCTCGGCGGTCGGGCATGAAGTGGATACGCTCATTTCCGACTTCGTCGCCGATATGCGTGCCCCGACTCCCAGTGCGGCGATGGAACAGATCCTTCCCGACAAAACGGAAGTGTTGATTTGGCTCGATGAACAGATGGGACGCATGAGCCATCGGATGCATCAGATTTTAGCCTATAAACGAGAGATCTTCATCGCATCGACACGCCAGATGGAGCAGCACTCCATAGGGCGGCGAATAGAGTTGCAAATGGAGTCGGTTACACT
>CAZORY010000147.1:0-3806 GCA_964582435.1 uncultured Campylobacterales bacterium | reverse complement strand
CGGCACGCCAAGATCGTAGATCCGACGATCCACTTCGTAGGCATCTTCGTCGTAAACCGACGCCGGTCCCCCACTCAAGACGACTCCCTTGGGATGTTTGGCCTCGATCTCTTCCACTTTCGTGAAATAGGGGACGATCTCGCAATAGACCTTCTCTTCCCGCAATCGTCGAGCGATAAGCTGCGTATACTGTGATCCGAAATCCAATACGATAACACTGACCTCTTTCAATCGAATTCCTTATGGGTTGGTTGGATAGTATTTTATCGTAAAGAAGTTGGTAGGCGGTTGAAAGCGGGAGGGAGGCGGGAAGGTTTCCCTCCATCCAAGAAAAAATAGCGAATGATTACGACACTTCAGACAAACCATGCTCTCCTTGCCTAGCAGTGCCATACGATCCTATCATCTTTTCAATACAGGCCTAGAATTTCGAATTGGATATACCATAGGACCATCCCCAGTGCGTATCCAGCCAAAACGGTCCATCCAAATCTCATATGGGTATTGAAGGTGTAGATACCCCGGAGACGGCCCATGACGCCTACCCCGGCCGCGGAACCGAAGCTGATGAGACTACCGCCGATACCTGCCGTAAGCGTTACAAGCATCCACTGATCGATGCCCATTTCGGGGCTCGCTTTCAAAATCGCACTCATGACGGGTACGTTGTCGATGATCGCCGAGATGAATCCTACGCCGATGTTGGCGGCCGTGGCACCGATCGTGGCGTAGAGGCTGTGGACATAGTCCAGATACCCGAGGAAGTGCAACGCCCCCACGGCGGAAAGAATACCGAAAAAGAAGAGGAGTGTATCGTTTTCGACCTTCTTCATGTTGACGAAGACGTCGTAACCTTCCGCTTTCCCGTTACGCTGGAGTTTGAACGAGTGAAGCTTGAGCAAAGAGAGACCGAACATCATACCCCACATCGCCGGAAAATGGAAAAATTGATGTCCCAAAACCGCGATGAAGATCGTGAAAGTACCCAACCAAATGACCGTCTTGCCCCCATCTTTCATCGTGGGAACTTCTTCGGTTTCGACATTGAAATGGGGCTCGCCTTTGGGGACATAGAGCGATAGCAACCACGCCGTCAAGCCCCAGCTGGCGATGGAGGGGACGAAAAGATAGAGAAAATCGACGAATTCCCCTTTTCCGGCCGTCCACGCCATCAACGTCGTGATATCGCCGAAGGGGCTCCAGGCACCGCCGGCGTTGGCGGCAACGACGATATTGATGGCACCGGGGACCAGAAAATCTTTGTTGTTCTTATCGATTGTAAAAAGGACAGTCGAGAGGATCAAAGCCGTCGTCAAGTTGTCCGCGACTGGAGAGATGAAGAAAGCGAGTAGACCCGTCAGCCAGAAGAGTTTCTTGTACGAATAACCTTTGGAGACCAGTTTGTACTTGAGGACGTCGAAAACCCGTCGTTCGATCAATGTCTCGATGAAGGTCATCGCCACGAATAGGAAGAAGAAGATTTCGGCGATCTCCAAAATCAGCCGACTCATCTCTTCGTGTAGAGGGTTCGGATCCATGCCGTTGAGGGTGAAGTAGATCCCGATCAACATGAACATGAAGGTACCGGCGAAAAGGGCCGGTTTGGCTTTGTTGATTTCGTATTTTTCTTCCGTCGCCACGAAATAGTAGGCGATGATGAAGATCAACGCATCGACGATGCCGACCCAGGTGGTCGTCAGATGGAAGGTCGCTTCGTGCATAGGTTCCCCTTGGATTTTATTGCAATGATTTTATCAAATATCGGCACTATTCGTTGATGATGTAATGGGCACCGACCGATTCTGGCCGAGCCAGTGCGCTCTCGATGATGTTTCGTGCGGTCTTGAGGCGAAGGGCCAGCAATCGTCCGATCGTCAGATGCTGGACGTCGTCGACGAAATCGAGGGCTCAAAGAAGCCCCGATCGGGTCCGTACGATCCCCACTTCTTGCCACATCGTGCGGCGAAGACGCTGCTTGAGAATCGTATCGTCCTTTTCGACGAGATTCCCTTTGAAATCGGCGAAAGGCGGTTGGTGGCTCCAGGTATAACCTCTTTGCAACAACGCCCGGGCCGCTCGCCGACCGAAGACGAGCCCTTCCAACAACGAATTGCTGGCCAAACGGTTGGCGCCATGAACGCCGGTACTCGCCGCCTCTCCCACGACGTAGAGATTCTCGAGTCCTGGAATGCGACCTTGTAGATCGCATACGATCCCGCCGATGGCGTAATGAAACGCGGGAGAGATGGGTACCCTCTCTTTGGGCAGGTGGTATCCCACACTCTCCATCGCTTTCTTGATGTTGGGAAAACGATGGGCGAAGAACTCTTCGTCGAACATGTCCATCTTCAGATAGACCTTGCTCCCTTTGCGCTTCTGATAATCGAAAATGGCACGACTGACGATATCTCGAGGCGCCAACTCGCCCCGTTCGTCGTAATCGAAGAGGAAACGACGCCCCTCTTCGTCCACGATTTCGGCCCCTTCCCCCCGCAACGCTTCGGTCAGCAACTGTTTTCTAGCCCAGGGGTTGTCGACGTAGACGGTCGGATGGAACTGCATCATCTCCATCATCGCCAGCCGAATGCCCCGTTCCAGACAGATGCCATGCAGATCGGAGCTGATCGTGCGGGAGTTGGTATGATAAGCGTAGAGACTGCCGACACCGCCGCTGGCGATCACGATATTGTCGGCATAGAGTTCGGTCACTTCGTCGTTGATCAGTGCCCGCACGCCGTAGGCGGTGTCCCCCGAACGTAAAATGTCGAAAACCCGTACGTTGTAGACCAACGGATGAGGATTGACTTGCATCAGAAACTGGTGCAGATACCTACCCGTCGCGTCTCCGCCGGCGTGAAGGATCCTGGGTCGGCTATGGGCCGCTTCTTTGGTATAGAGCAGCCGGCCCCTCTCGTCTTTGTCGAAAGAAAAACCCCTCTCGATCAGATCGGGGATCACTTCCAGACTCTCTTCCACCATGACCCGTACGGCCGTTTCGTCACACAATCCCGCCCCCGCTTTGAGCGTATCCTCGATATGCGACACCACGTCCTTTTCATCCACGGCGGCCGCCACCCCTCCTTGGGCATAGAAGGTGTTGCACTCCCACGGGATATCTTTGCACAGAATCAGGACGTTCTTTTCTTTGGGGATATGCAACGCCGCATAGAGTCCGGCGATCCCCGCGCCCAAAATGAGTACGTCGTATTTGGCATCTATCTTCATCCGTTCGCCTTCTGCGTCTTTCCAGGATAGTAAGGAGGCTCTTTATGGCCGCACCCGGCAAGCCCCGCCAAAAGGAGTGTTATAATAAAGATATGAAAAAAATCGAAACGGTTATCGAACATCTTATCGCAGATCCTACCTATTCCAGACTTCGCGCCCACACCTGCTTCGGGCGGATCAAAAAAGCTCTACCCGACCCTTTGCGACGCGGTATCTTGTTCATGTACGTCAAAAACGACACCCTCTTTTTCGCCCTCAAACATCCGGCGTTCAAGATGGAGTTCGATTATAAGCTTCCTACGGTTAAGAAACTATTAAGTACCCTGCCCCCTCTGCAAGAGGCGTGCGGCGGATACGGAATTCGCCGAATCAAAACTTTCGTCTCCCGTTTCGCCGCTTCCCCCAACCCCACCCGCGACACCGAACCCCGCTACAAAGAGGCGGCGACGTCGGGCTTCGCCGTCCATACCTCCGATCCCGTTTTTCATAAAACCTTCGAAGCGATCAAACGCTCGATCGACGAAAACCGAGGATGAAAAACACGATGAAGCAGACCCTGCGTAACCTCCCCGACGCTCCCG
>CAZORY010000146.1:0-3812 GCA_964582435.1 uncultured Campylobacterales bacterium | reverse complement strand
CTTTGGGCCTTCTCTTTGCTACGCCATGCCGCGCGTTTCTGCTCATCGTCGTGATAGAGGATGATGGAGCGATATTGGCTGCCCACATCGGCCCCTTGTCGGTCGGGAGTCGTAGGATCGTGGATCGTCCAGAAGATTTCCAAAAGATCGTCGTAACTGACGATCGAAGGATCGTAGGTGATCTGGACCACTTCGGCATGGCCGGTGCATCCAGTGCAGACACTGCGATAATCGGGGTTTTGAGTATCGCCGCCCGCATAACCGCTGACCACATTTTCGACCCCTTTGACCTCCTCGAAGACCGCTTCCAGGCACCAGAAACATCCACCTCCCAATGTCGCGACCTCTTTTTGCATCTTATCTCCTGCTATCGACGTCACGGCGCTTAGTAGCAACGCCAATATCAAACTTTTTTTCATACGACTATTGTATAGCAGAGGGCTTACACGGATTTGAAAAGATTCACATAGCGGGATTGACGAAGAAATAGCTGGCGGTACCGACGACAATGGCGGGCACGAGTCGCTTGACGATGGTACCGATCATATTACCTATTTGACAACTGGTACAACTGGTATATTTCCGTGCTTCGTAACGGCCATAGATGAAATAACCGATCAACAAGGCCACAACCGCCCAACCGCCGATTTTGTCGAAGGTGTAGAAGGTCGCGAGTGTTTCCGGTGAAGCGCCGAAGAGTTTGGCGAATAGGGTAAGGAACATGAAAAAGATCACTTTATCGGCGACACTGACGAAATACTCTTTTTTCGAATCGATCGGACAGAGCTCCACCTCCGGTACCAAGCCTTGATCGGCCAACGCCTTTTCGACCGCTTTACGGGTCTTTTTATCCACTTTGCTCAAAAATGTGCCGGCGAATGTATAATCGATCTTTCGCTGGATCACTCGTGCCAAATCCCCTTGAGCTTCCATAGTGAGTTGACTGCCGTCTCGATCTTGATAGACGAGGCGTATCTTGGCGTAACGGGGAACGTCGATCTCTATATTCGGATAATAGAGTGTCTTCTCTTTTTTCGTCTCTTTTCCTTCCGTGGCGATAATACGTGGATTGATCAACTCCAAATAACTTCCATCGGCATTTTTGACGACGACGATGTTGTAAGGGTACCCCGTTTGAATCGCCGCCAGCCCTTCGGCGTCGTTCTCTTCGATCACCTCTTTCATCATTTCGATCACTTCACGAAGGGTTTGGTCGAAATTTCTGACGTCGGTCGAGGGAATGTAGACTCTTTCATCGGGATAGACAAGCAAATCTTTTTTGACGGACATGGACAAACCTTTGGTGAAATGATATGAATTCGGGAAAGTTGCCCCCAAAGGGGGCGAAGGATCAATGGTGGCTTTTTCTAACGACCGCCAACATCTTCAAGTTGATGATGATGAATCGGATAAATTGCCAAATGATACATTTTCTAAAAAAGCGCACGATGGGGGTAGGGACCATCGTCGTGAAGCTGGGTTCGTACGGTTTGACGTTTTTTTCGATCGGTTCCATAAATTTCTCTCCTTCTCTATTATTCAGGGATCAGTGTCCAACCTGGTTTGAGCTTGGCTTTGTAGATGAACATATGGTGCAGGATATGTTTGATCCAGTGGCCTGCCAGACCGATTTCACCGAAGGTGTAATCGAGATCACGGCCGATTCCCGGATATTTTTCGAAGTCGGGAACGACGGGGTAGACCGTCAATGCGACCGCCATACCGTCGGTCAATCCCATACCGGCCGAAGCGACGCACGCGGCACCCATTTCGGCCATCGATGCGGTATGGGTCGGTTTTTCAGCCCCTTTCATGATCATGTCTCTGATCGTTTCCGCCACCGCTTTACCGATGATGCCAGAGGGCATTCCGGTTCGAGGAGGGGTCGGGCCGATCGGCGTGCCGTTGACGCTTTTCATCGGTTTGGAGATCGGATGAGGAGGTGCGAAGGCGATACCCACGGCGAAGATATTGCTGTAATCGGGATTTTGATACGTTTTGGGCCAATCGCTCGCTTTCCACTCTTCGTAAGGTTTGCCGCTATAGTCGGCATCGACTTTCAAGAAGCCGTTGGGTGCGAACAGTTTTCCGGTGATGTCTTCTCCATTTTTGTCGTACGCCTTGAGGCCGACACCTGAAAAAGGAGGAATCAGCATCGCGAAATCGAACTCCAGTTCACCTTCCGTTCCATCGAGCTGTTCATAGCTGAGTTTGCCGCTTTCGACTTTGTTGACATGGGCACCGATCACCCAAGGAATTCCCTTTTCGGCATAGAGAGATTCGGCGAAAAGTCTTGAACTGGCAGCGTAACCGCCCCGTTTGATATGTAGACCGCCGACACCGAAGTCACCAAGGAACGATTCGTTGGAGATCCAAGTGATATCGGCCATATCTCGTACACCCGCTTTGTTGAGCTCGTGCTCGATGTTGAAGATATACTCGAACGCCGCGCCTTGACAGGTACAAAGGCCATGACCTGTACCGACGACGATTTTTTGGCGCTCGCCCGCTTTCATTTTGGCGATCACTTTGTGAAGCTCTTCGTTGGCGTGTACGGCATGATCCGCGGTACAAACGGAAACGGTATGTTCGCCCAACTGCCCTTGGCCGTTGCCCAAGCCAGGTGTCGCGTCGAAATTGAGTTTGGGACCGGTCGCGTTGATCAGAAAATCGTAGGTGATCGTTTCGGTCTGACCCTCTTTACCTTGACCGGTATATTCGACCGTAACATAAGGTTTCTCCTCATTTTCACCGCCCTCAGGGTGGATCGAAAGAGCTTTGGCCTGACGGTAGTCGATACCTGCCTTCTCATAGACGGGAGCCAGAGGGAAAACGACATCCTCTTTTTTCATAGCACCGACGCCGACCCAGATATTGGAAGGGATCCAGTTCCAGTTGGCGTTGGGTGTGACGACGACGACTTCATGCTCTTTACTGAGCCAGTCGCGTAAAAACGTAGCGGCCGTATGTCCGGAAACACCGGCGCCGAGTACAACTACTCTTGCCATATTTTCTCCTTCATTTGATTAACGATGCTTTACAGTATAGTCCTGCCTAATTAAATAACATCTTAAAGAAGGATAAATTTTCTAAATTTTTTTTCTCAAAACTGAAAATTTTCATCAAATATGCAAATCTTTGAAGAGATTGAAGAATATTATCGAAGTTATTGATGGAGTGGGTCGGCACGTTGAATGCACGGCGAAGCGATGGAGGTTCAACGAAGCGTTGAACCTCCATCGCTTATGGATGATCAGTTTCGAGAGATTTTTTCCAATCTTCTTTTGCGCGCTTTAAGCGCTTTTAAAAAGCGGTCGAAATCGATTTTGTTGTTATCGAAATCGACAGCATCTTTGAGATTTTTGCTCATACGCATACCGGCTTTCATAAATAGACCTTTGAGTAGCAACATATCGGCCTCATCCACAGTCAACTCTTTTTTTGGCGCATTTTTAGGGTTGGCTTTGGAAAGTATCTCTGCGATTTTCTCCAGTTTTTTCGGGGAAATATCGAATTTGTTTTCGATCGAAGCGATCACTCTTTCTACCTCTTTAGTCGGTGTATTTTTGCTTTTTTCGATATATTTTTCGACGATATTGATCGCCTGATCGACCGCTTGAAGCTCTTGCATAATTCATCTCCTTTGGGACAACAAAGATTGAATAAGGATTATAGAGTAAATTCGAGAAAAAGTAAAATTTTTGAAGTTGTTTGATACAAACAGATGGAAATGAGAATGATATTAGGGGTGAAAGAATGCATTATGTAGAAATGATTCGAATTGGTTGCGGGAGGAGGATTTGAACCTCCGA
>CAZORY010000145.1:0-3826 GCA_964582435.1 uncultured Campylobacterales bacterium | reverse complement strand
TAGCGGCATTGGGACTGGTCTATCTCTTCTATGTCGCGGCTTCCTATCTCAAAGGACGGACGTGGCAAGTCGCATTGCCGGCACTGTTGACCGGTGTAGCGCTCTATCCCAACATTACCCATATCATCGGGTACAAGGTTCCGACGGTTTTCAACAAAAGCGAAGTGGAGGTGCTGGATCGACTCAAAAAGCTCGGTAGCGACAAGGATTATGTCATCACCTGGTGGGATTACGGGTATCCCATTTGGTATTACGGGGATAAAAATACACTCATCGACGGGGCCAAGCACAGTCACGACAACTTCATCGTTTCGGAGATACTTACGACCGATTCGCAATTGGAAGCGGCAAGGCTCTCCAGGATCGCCGTAGAGACGTATGTCAACTCGGGATACAAGACCGTTGCCGATACGATTTTCAAAAATGGCAAGCCCGACCAGGTCGATCCCAACGAATATCTAGCCCAATTGAGAAAAACGGATCTCTCGGTCGAGCTTCCTAGCAAAAGTAGGGACGTTTATCTCTATTTACCTTGGCGGATGAATGCCATTTTCCCGACCGTTTCCGTTTTCAGCAATATCGATTTGACGACGGGTCGAAAGAAACGCAGGCCGCTGTTTATGGCAACGGTCGCTACCAAAAACACCAAAGATCGGATCTATTTCGGCAATGGCGCTATCCTCGAAAAGAGTCGCGGCACGCTGCTGCTCGGTAAAGAAGCGATACCTTTGAAAGCCTTCGTCGTTGCACAACTAGCTCGTGACGGGCACGTGGCGGTTCGTAAACAGTCGGTTTTTCCGAATGGGCCCGTCATCGTACTCTTCGCCAAAGACTACGGCAGATTTTTCATACTCGACGAGCGCATGTACAACTCCACCTATGTCAAACTCTTTTTCCTTGGAGAGTACGATCCGAAACTTTTCGAACCGGTCGTTATCAGCCCATGGGCGAAAGTTTTCAGGGTGAAGTTGTGAGTCGTTCTTTGCGACTAAGCCATCGATAGATGGCCAGATATATCAAAATGAAAAGGGTCAATGTGGCGAAATTCGCACCCGAATTGTTGGCGTAGAGGGTAGGAACCAGTGCGAACGGTGCGTAGAAAGAGACGATGAGCGTCGCCGTCAGCGGATTGTTGTGGGTGATATGACGATTGATCAACATGTGCATGTGATATGGATCCGGTTCGAGAGGTGAACGACCGGCTTTTCTTTTTCTGATGATCGAAAAGAGCACTTCCCATACGGGATAGATAAGCACGCACAAAACGTACCATGGGCTGATTTTTTCGTGGTGACTTGCGAGAAATATCCCTGAAAGTGCCACGAGAAATCCAAGCAAATAGGCACCGCCATCGCCAAGAAAAATTCGTCCATAGGGAAAATTGAAGACCAAAAAGCCACCTAGGGCGGCGAGAACGATGAGGTTGAGCTGGAAAATCTCCAGATTTTGCACATGTGCGGCGGCGATGCTAAACGAGGTGAGTATCAGGAGCGTGATACCGCCGGCGAGGCCGTTGAAGCCGTCGATGATATTGATGGCATTCATCATACCCACGATTGCAAAAGCGCTGAAAAGAATGCCAAGCCAATAAGGCAATGTCAGGCCGAGCCCAATGTAGGTGACGACGGCATGGGTGAAAAATATGGCGGCCAATGCCGCGATCAGTTGCATGGCAAGACGTGTTTTGGGAGAGAGACTGCGGTGGAAATCTTCATAGATGCCGCTGGCGAAAGCCAAAAGCACGGAGACGAAAAGCTTCCAACCCAATGGCGTGAACAAAAGTACGCCAAGACCTGCGAGGATACCGATCCCTCCAGCTCTTGGCGTCGGCAGATCGTGGAAACGTTGGGGTTTGTCTTCGATATGGGAATCGATGAAGAGCGAATGGCGATGGGCGAGTCGAATGACGGTGATTTGCACGCCCAAAGAGAGGGCAAAGGCGCTCCCCACCATCCCTTCGATAGACACGATACCCTCCTAACACTCGGTCTTGAGCACGGCACCGTTGGCGGCGTTGGAGACAAGCAGACTGTAGCGTTTGAGCCATTTGCCCGGGATCTCTTTTTTCTTGGGTTGCCAGCGTTGACGCCGTTTTGCTAACTCTTCATCGCTCAATTCGACCCGAAGAATGTGCGCATCCACATCCAGTTCGATGATGTCGCCATCTTCGAGCAATGCGATGGCGCCTCCCTCGGCCGCTTCCGGACTGACGTGTCCGATCGAAGCCCCATGGGTCGCACCGCTGAAGCGACCGTCGGTGATAAGGGCCACTTTGTCGCCCAGCCCCATACCCATGATCAGGCTGGTAGGGGACAGCATCTCCTGCATACCCGGCCCCCCTTTGGGCCCCTCGTAACGGATGACGACGACATCACCTGCCTGGACTTTGCCACCCATGATGCCTTCGATCGCTTCGGGTTGACTATCGAAACAGACCGCTTTGCCTCGGAATTTTCGCATATGGGGTGCGATGCCGGCACTTTTGACGACGGCACCCTCTTCGGCGAGATTGCCGTAAAGGATCGAAAGGCCGCCTACCTGGGAGTAGGGATTGTCGATGGTATGGATGATATCCGTATCGACGATCGCGGCATCGGCGATCCGTTCTCCGATCGTTTCGCCCGTGACGGTCAGGGCATCCAATTTGAGGACGTCGCCTCGTTTGCTGATCTCTTTCATGACGGCACTGACACCGCCGGCTTGGTTGATATCTTCCATATGTACGGTCGATAGGGAGGGGGAGACTTTGGCGATGTTGGCGACTTTGTCGCTGAGGTCGTTGATTTTGTGCAAGTCGTAGTCGACACCGGCCTCTTTGGCGATCGCCATCATGTGCAACACCGTATTGGTGCTGCCGCCCATCGCCATATCGACGACGAAAGCGTTGTTGATCGCGTCTTCCGTGAGAATGTCGCGGATATTGGGACCTTCGGCTTTGGCCATCTCGACGATCCGTTTCGCGGCGGTTCGGACCATTTCGATACGCTCTTCGGTCATCGCCAAGACCGTCCCGTTGCCAGGAAGCGCGATTCCCATCGCTTCGCAGAGGGTATTCATCGAGTTGGCGGTGAACATACCCGAGCACGAACCGCCGCTCGGGCACGCTTCGCATTCGATTTCGTAAAGCTCTTCGTCGCTGATTTCTCCTTTGGCCCGTTTGCCGACCGCTTCGAAAGCGGTGGCCAGATCGATCGGCGTCCCATCTTTGAGGTGACCCGCTTTCATCGGACCGCCGGAGACGAAGATCGTAGGGACATTGACCCGAAGAGCTCCCATCACCATGCCGGGAACGATCTTGTCGCAGTTGGGAATGCAGATCAGTGCATCCAACTTATGGGCGTTCATCACCGTTTCGATACTGTCCGCGATGATTTCTCGACTCGGCAAACTGTAGAGCATCCCGTCGTGCCCCATCGCGATGCCGTCATCGACGCCGATCGTGTTGAATTCGAAAGGCACACCGCCGGCTTCTCTGATCGCTTCTTTGACGATGCGGCCGTACTCTTGGAGGAAAAAGTGGCCCGGAATGATGTCGATATAGCTGTTGGCTACGCCGATAAACGGCTTGTCGAAATCCTCGTCTTTGAGTCCCGTCGCACGCAAAAGACTGCGATGAGGCGCTCTTTCGAACCCTTTTTTGATGATATCGCTTCTCATATGATTCACCTTTGGAAATTTTTGCTCAATTGTAGCGCAAAAGGGCTTTGGGTCTTTACAATCTAAAAAAAATGGGCTATAATTCCCATCCCGAAAGACGCGGGAGTAGCTCAGGGGTAGAGCACAACCTTGCCAAGGTTGGGGTCGCGGGTTCGAATCCCGTCTCCCG
>CAZORY010000144.1:0-3833 GCA_964582435.1 uncultured Campylobacterales bacterium | reverse complement strand
CCGACGTCAGCGACCACTTGGAGAGCTACATCTCCACCGCCGACATCGACATGGGGCCCATCATTCAGCGTCTCGAAAAGCAAAAAACCAAGCTCGAAAAAGAGATTATGAAACTCTCTGGGATGCTCAACAACGAAAAGTTCGTCGCCAACGCCCCGGCCCAGGTGATCGAACAAAACCGCCAAGCCCTGGCCGAGGCGGAGCAGAAGCTTGAAAAGATCAAGGAGGAGTTGAAAGGTCTGACGACACTTTGATTCTCTTCCTCCTAAAAAATCGATATTTTAAGAGAGGGGGTTGCGTTCCCTCTCCTCGGCGTTGACACGATCGACGAGATCGAGGGCGTCGATCGTGTTGAGGATGATCTTCTTCTTGGCGGTCAGAGGCTTCATCGCTAGATTTTTCGTTTTTTTGTCCGTTTTGGGATCGGCTAGTATATTCATCACCTCTTCTTCAAGACGCTTGACGTAATCATTCAGGCATTTTTTGATGTCGTTCACTCTTTCTCTCCTCTTCTTTCAGCGCTTCACGAAGTTTCATCCATCGCTCTTTGAGATGGGCACCGTCACCATAGCGTAAAAAATGCCAATATCGATGATGAACACCGCGCAATCTTCTGGCATGCCGAATCGGGCACCAGAACTGTTCCGTCCTAGCGGCCACCTCTTGTACATAGGCGACCAATCCGTTGAAATAGCCGCAATAGACGCAATTGAGTTTTTGTAAAATGTTTAGGTAGGGTAATTTGTGACGGTCTATCGCGATATATTCCTTGCGTTTGACCAAAGGAATACCGTAGATGGGAAAACAGCTCCATTGATAGATCGTCACGCAAAGATCCATGATGAGTCCCGGTACGATCATGGCGTAGATGATCGGTGCCGTCAATCCATAACGCCATCGGCCTCGAACGATGTAGAGGAGAAGAGGAATCCTTTCCGATGCGAAATCGCACTCTTGCAACGTTTGCTTCTCTTTTCCAAGCTCTTCGTAAAGCTTGGCTTCCGTCTCTTCCAGTTTCGAGATGAGTTCGTCTATTGTTCTGTAATCCATGATGGTATAATCATACTAAAAGTTGATTAAAAGGACCGACATTGGCCGACAAAGAAGCGATCGAAGAGCTCAAAGAGTTGGATAATATCACGTGTTCCAATTCCGACCCCCTACCCGTTCTTCTCAAAAAGAAAAAAGCGATACGTAAATATCTCGAAGCCGAAGAGCTCAAACCCTATCAGGCGGAATTGATTAAGCTCCAAAAACATTTGGAAATCAACAAATTGAAAATGATCATTCTTTTCGAGGGACGCGATGCCGCCGGCAAAGGGGGTACGATCCGACGTGTCACCCGCTATATGAACGAAAAACATTATCGCGTCGTCGCCTTGGGCAAACCGACCGAAGAGCAACGAACCCAATGGTATTTCCAGCGCTACGTCGAACAGTTTCCCCATGGCGGGGAGATCGTATTGTTCGACCGAAGCTGGTACAATCGGGCGATGGTCGAGCCGGTCTTCGGCTTCTGTACCCCCGAAGAGTACCGGACCTTCATCGAAGATGTACCCAGTTTCGAAAAGACGCTGGTTCGTAACGGTATCATTTTGATCAAACTCTATTTTTCCGTCACCAAAGAGGAGCAAAGGCGTCGATTCGAACGGCGCAAAACCGATCCCCTCCGTCAATGGAAACTCAGCGAAGTGGATCTGCAGGCCCAGGAGCGATGGGACGACTTCACCAATATGAAATACGAAATGCTCAAACACACCCACACCACGATCGCCCCCTGGACCATCATTCGTTCGGACAACAAACATCTAGCGAGGCTCAATGTCATGCGGGTCATTCTCAATGCCGTCGATTACGAAGGGCGCGATGAAATGCTCGATTATGTCCCCGATAGCAACATCGTCGTCTCCGGAGCCAGAGAGATCGAACTGATGGAAGCCCAACGCCTAAGAAGCGGTAAATTCATCGGTTAGTGAAAAGTTAAAAAGATGAAGTGAAAGATCGGGAAAAGGTGATTGCATCTCTTTTACAATAGAATAGTCGCAAAAAAAGAAGGAAGCATTCATGACTTTTCTCAATCTCTATAAAAATCCCGTCAAAATCGATAAAAAAACCTTTCTCAATGCCGTCAATCGCCAAAGTCCTATGGCGATCACACCGTCGGGAGATATTTTTTACGGTGCCATCGAGACGTTACCGCCTCAACCATACATCTATGTCGGCCAACCTGCCTCTTTGACCGGCTCCTCTTTGAGCGCTCCCACGCCACTCACCAAAATCCTAGGTGACAATTACGACGTCGAAGATGAAGGTGAAACCATCTCTATCGACGTTTCCAGGGCATGGCAAGAACTACTGACAGCCAACGAACCTTTTTGTCTCTACCAAGACACGACCGCCGATGGAATCACCGAATTTTCGGACCAAAAGATGGACGAACTCCTTTGGCATTGCTGCGAATTCGATATCCAGCCTAGAGAGGTCGCCGAGTTTCTGGAGAAAAATGTGAAGGGAACGGTGATTTGTCTCGAAGTGGAGCGTCCCTATAGTTTCAATGGCTGCGCCTTCGTGGAAAATCTCGACGAAGCATACGAAAAGGCCTACACTTTTTTGCGACAGCGTATCCGTGAGAAAATCGCATCGAAGGAGATCGATCCGAAAGCGCTCGAAGCGGACCAGGAAGAGGCCTTACGTTTTTTCGATCTCGATGTCTGAATCGGTGCCATCGATAGATTCCATCCAGGATTCTTCGTCCATAAGAGAGTGGAAAACGGTAGCAATACACCCATGCGTCGTAGGATGTACCTCCATCGGTACGAACCGTTACCTTCTTACGAATATATTCTCTGCCTTCATAACGATCCAGCGCTTTGAAAAGACGTACAATATCCAAGATCGCATACAATTCTCCATGAACACTCCCTTGGCCTTCTGCTCTGGCCGCTGGATAGTCTCCTAAATCGAAGAGCGTACCATCCATCGTCGCATGCGTTAGATATCGAGCGTAACGACATACTCTAGTATGCATCGGATGTCCAAAAGAGGAGACCAGCGTTCCATACACGAAAAGATAATCAATGCCTGGCTCTGCGTCGGATCTGTCGTCCACCATGAAAACACTCCTGACAAATCCCATATTTGAAATTGGGTGGCAGTGGTTTGCCGCATCGTTTGCACGCTTTGGCGAAAACTCCCTTGCGTAGCGACTTTTCGATGAATGTATTCAGCCGTTCTCTAGCGATCAGTGCATGCTCCGTATCGACGAAGTTTTCTGGAAAACGATAAGAGAGCCACAGATAGAGGGAGACCTCTTTGACACGCTCCTCAGCTTCCAGCAACATTTCGGAGGTCTGGGCGAGCTTGGGGAGATCGTCGGGGATCGGAAAGGGGATCGCTTCATCCCGTTCCAAAGCGATGAGATACCGATGGAAAACACTCTCCAGATAAGGCGATCCTAGGCTCAACGGCGCGCATGCGAGGTGATATTTGGATTTGAGATCGAGAGTATAAAGATCGACCATTTTAGCGATTTCAAGCATATTTTCGATATTGGCCGCCACGAACGGACCATCGAAACGCATATGTTTGACGAAAAATCCCAAAATTTCCGAAAGACTCTCACTCTCCAGGATCGAAGCGATCAATTCGATATGTTCGAAATTGGCCATGACACGATAAGGACCATGGATCGATGCGGCAGGTTCGTCGATGAGGGCAGTGACGGTCTCGAGTACAGGGGCTGTCAATGCCCCGACGAATCCCTCTTCATGCAATCCATAACGTCCCGCTCGGCCAGCGATTTGACGAATTTCGGAGGGGGTCAGCATTCTCCG
>CAZORY010000143.1:0-3834 GCA_964582435.1 uncultured Campylobacterales bacterium | reverse complement strand
TAATTTAAGCTAATGCGGTCCTGAACAATCGTTCATATGCCGAACCCGTATCTATTTTTAAAGAAAGAGGTGATAAAATATAGTTTGAAAATTATAGTTTTCAATACTATTGATAGCGATTCACGACAAAGGCAAGATGATGCGTACACCGATCGATTTCGAAAGCAGTTTCGACAAAACACTACTCTTTTGGATGAGTCGTTACCTTCACAACAAGCTCAACTCTCTTTCTAACCGTCAGGTCAAAAATCCTCAAAAACTTGCCGATGTCATCACCCATCTTCGAATCGGTGCCGATTCGATCGAACGACTCTCATCACTCGCCAAGGATGCGAGGAATGCTGGGTTGATCGGTATCAATACCTACTACAAACCCCTTGAAAAACTCTACCGTTATCTTACGAAACTTGGATTGGCGAGTATGAAGGAGATCGACGAAACGTTGATCAGCGATTTTTTGGCGAGTGCGACCGCGGGTCTATCGGATGCGACCAAAAAAAATTACCGTATCGCGATGATCAATTTTTTCGCTTTCGTCGATAAACAAAACGGCGAAGAAGACGGTTCGTCCCATCGTTATGGCATCGAACTCAAAAACTGGGGAGGCTTACGAGGCAAAAGCGGCACCAAACTACCGGTATACATGCAAGAGGAAGAGGTCGAGCGTTTTATCGAAGCAATAGAGAGCTACCCTTTTCGTGCCGACGTAGCCGCCAGAAATCGACTTCTGATCAAGTTGATACTTTTTACCGGTATACGTGTGGGCGAAGCGCTCAATCTCAAAACGAAAGATCTCATCCCCGAAGAGGATGTCTATCTCATTCGTATCGTCGGCAAAGGTAACAAAGCCCGTGTCGTTATGATTCGACAATCTCATATTAATCAATATCTCGACGAATGGCTAAGGATGCGAAACTGCACCGACGATCTTCTGTTTTGCAACAAAAAAGGCACCGCCCTCACCCAAGCTTACGTCAGCAGAACCGTCGAACGCATTTTGATGCGAGCGGGTATTCGCAAAGAGAAAAACGGCGCCCACATGCTCCGCCACACTTTCGCGACGATGCTTTACCTGAAGAAAAAAGATCTCGTACTGGTACAAGAAGCGCTCGGCCATGCCAGCCTCGATACGTCGCGTATCTATACCCATTTCGACAAAGAGCGTCTCAAAGAAGCCGCCGGCGTGATGGACGACATCGCCAAACCGTAAAAAGGATTGCAGATGTGGGCCACCCTCACCTTTCTCGGCACCTCCGCAGGTGTACCGACCAAAACCCGCAACGTCAGCGCCCTCGCCTTGCAGCCGATCCAAAGCAAAAACTGGATACTTTTCGACTGCGGAGAAGGGACCCAATATCGCTTGATGCAAACGGCCCTGAGCCTCTATCATCTAGATACGATCTTCATCACGCACCTACATGGAGATCATATCTACGGTCTTTTCGGCCTGCTGGCATCCAGAGGTATGACACGCGCGACAACCCCCTTGACGATCTACGCACCTAAGGGTCTGAAAGAGATGGTCCACTGTGTGATGCGAGCCTCTCAACTCCATTTACCCTTCGAATTGAAAATCCACACTCTCATACCCAACCGGACGATCGCATGCCAGGATATGAGGATCGATCCGATCCCCCTCTCCCATTCCATCCCCTCCTACGGTTTCGTCGTACACATGGCTCCAAAACCCGGTCATCTGAATATCAACAAAATCAGGGCACTCGGTATTCCCGAAGGCCCTCTGCTGGCTCGTATACAACGCGGTGAATCGATCGTTCTCGACGATGGCCGGCAGTTCGACGCCCGTGAACTCATAGGACCTCCTAGACCCGGACCCGTCGTCGCCATCGGAGGCGACAACGACGATCCCATGCGTTTCGCACCGTTCGCACCCTACGATCTGATGATCCACGAAGCGACCTATACCCAATACGACTTCGATAGACTCCCTAGAAAATTCAAGCATACCACCGCGAAGCAGCTAGGATGTGCGGCCCAAACGATGGGCGTCGAGCATTTAATATTAACACATATTAGCCCGCGGTACGACACGCCTGAGCGCTTGAACGAACTGCTCGAAGAGGCGAAAAAGTGTTTCGACGGCCGGATCACGATCGCGAACGATCTCTTAGAGATTCAAATTTAGCGAAATCTCTTACCATCGAGATATTGGCCGATCCTTCGAAACAATCGTTGAATCGCATATCACTCCGCAAGTAGATGTTCAAGTTTTTCCAAAATGGTAAGTTGTGAGGCGACGATCAACGTTTTGGCCTGTGAAAGAGCCATCCATGCCGCCTGGTCCACTTCCGGGAATCGAGCCCTCTTCCCCGATCGGGGTGGCCACTCGATCTCGAAATCGTTGGATCGTATTTTTGTGGGTAGGTCACTCTCCAAGGCCCAGACATCGAGTAGTTTGTGAGAAGTTTTGAAAGATCCAAGGAAAATATAATCACCCTCTTCAGGCAATCGCAATCCCGTCTCTTCATGGAATTCTCGCAACGCAGCTCTGAAAGGGGTTTCCCCCTCTTCCACTTCCCCTTTCACCACGCTCCAAGCCCTCTTTTTTTTACGCCAAAAAGGGCCTCCCATATGCACCAAAAACACCTTCATGCCCTCATCGTCTCTTTTGAATGGTAAAATACCGGCACTTCTTTTCATAGGATGATTATACATGACGAAATATTTGTCGATTCTCTTTTTGGCCGGTTATCTCTTTGCCCAAGATCACTTTCGAGAAATCGAAGGACGTTACGACTATTTCCAAGCTCGCCATATTTGCGAAGAGAGGTTGGGAACTCCTTGGAGAATTCCTGAAATTTGGGAACTCTTTACACTACGGAAAGAGACGAAAGCCTTCGGAAAAGGAAAACGATACTGGAGCGGCAATACGCTGGGTGAAGCACGGGTCGTCAAAATGATACGGCACGAAAGCGAATATTTCGTGATGAACAAAGAGATTCCCGCTTTCGCTTTCTATTTGCAAGATGGCGACATCACCCCGACACCCAAAACGGTCAAAGCCCACGTCATCTGTACCGATCGTCCCAAAAAACTCCAAAGTGTCGAGGGTTTCGTACGACTGGAAGACGGCAGCGTCCTCGACCGACGAAACGACATCGTATGGGAAAGCACCCTCGATAAAAAACGACGCAATCTCAAACTCTCTTACGAAGGGGCCAAAACTTGGTGTGAAGCCCATGGCATGCGTTTGCCCGACCTCGACGAGCTCTATGCGATCGTCAACTACAACTACGTCAAACCGGCCGTGGATAAAGAGATTTTCGGCCCGATGCACAACAAATATTATCTCAGCGACGAAGAGTTCGGAGAAGATCAGGTCTATGTCGTCGGGTTCGCCGTCGGCTCCGTCGCTACCAGTGACAAAAGTAACCGAAGTTTTTTTCGTTGCGTCAAGGACAAAGAGTGAACCCTCGATCCCAGGGTCTCACTTCTGTTTCAGAACCTCGGCCCTTGCGAGAATGGCGTTGCCGTTGAGGGCGAAAAGGGTCGCCAACTCCTCGAGAATATGAGCGTCGATGAAGCCGTCGGCCAACTTTTGGGCGATCATCTCTTCCCGATCGGCTTTGCTCGATGCGGTGCGAAGCCCTTTGATCAGATCCGCCGTTTCATCCGAGCGGGTATAGATATAATCGTACAGTCGATCGGCATCGTCAGGCTCGAGGCCGTTTTCGCGACAGAGCTGCTCCATCTTTTTCTCGTCGATTTGACGAAAAGCGAAGGCGTCGATGATGACGAAAAGTTTCCTTAGTTAGGTCGGGGCGGCAGCGATGAGTGCTTGAAGATCGGAAGCGGGACGATCCGGAGTGGCGA
>CAZORY010000142.1:0-3876 GCA_964582435.1 uncultured Campylobacterales bacterium | reverse complement strand
CTCCTATCGTTAATGGCACCATCAAAGGAAGTGATGTATAACCATATTATAAGAAGATTTTTTATATAATCCAGCAATTTCCTGGGGGGAACGAACATGCAAGCGACGAGCGAACTGCTCAAAGAGTATCATTTGAAAGTGACGCCTCAGCGGCTCAAAATCGTTTCGATGCTCGAAGAGCATGGACATATCAATATCGAGGAGCTTTACCAACAGATGCTCGAAGAGTTTCCTAGCGTATCATTGGCCACGATCTACAAGAACATCAACCAGATGATCGAAAAGGGACTCGTCCAAGAAGTCAAACTTCCGGCATCCAAATCGGTTTACGAACTGATCAAAGAGCCTCATCTACATATGGTTTGCGAACGATGTCGCAAAGTGGAAGATATCGTCGTCGGTACGGAAAGAATCATCGAAGAGGCGCAAAAGGCCAGTGGCTATCGTATCACCGATAGCTTCATCACACTCCGGGGCATCTGTCCCGCCTGCCAAGAAGATGAAAAATAGGCTCTCGTTTTGAAAAAACCGTCGTATAGACGGTCCCTCTCTCGCCTCTTTCGAAAAATAGTATCGATTTGAAACCACTCTTCGGGTCGAAAAAAGATTTTCTACAATCGGGACATTGTGTTTATCTTCGAAGATGTTCGAGATAGCCGGTAAAAGTGAAGAATGACGTTTGAAGTGACGAGGAAGTCAAAGTTTTTACATGTTTTGGAGGGGAAGTGATCCCCCTCCATGGCTTACATCATGCCGCCCATGCCACCCATATCGGGCATAGCCGGTGCGGCGGCCGGTTTCTCTTCTTTGATTTCGCTGACGGTCGCTTCGGTCGTCAGCAAGAGGCTCGCGACGCTCACCGCGTTTTGTAGTGCGACACGCTCCACTTTGACCGGGTCGATGATGCCCGCTTCGAGCATATCCACATACTCGCCGGTCGCCGCGTTGAAGCCGATATTCTCACTCTCGGCGTTTTCGACGTTGTTGGCGACGACGCCGGCATCGAAGCCCGCGTTCTCGGCGATCTGTTTCAGCGGTGCTTTGACGGCGCGAAGAATGATATCCGCACCGATCGCTTCGTCACCTTCGAGATTCAGATCTACTTTGGATGCGGCACGGATCAGCGCGGCACCACCACCGATGACGATTCCCTCTTCGACGGCCGCTTTGGTCGCACTGAGTGCGTCGTCGACACGGTCTTTCTTCTCTTTCATCTCCGTCTCAGTCGCGGCACCCACTTTGATGACGGCCACACCGCCGCTCAGTTTGGCCAAGCGCTCTTGAAGTTTTTCACGATCGTAGTCGCTGGTCGTATTGTCGATTTGGACTTTGATCTCTTTGATGCGTGCTTCGACGGCCGCTTTGTCCCCTTTACCGTCCACGATCGTCGTGTTGTCTTTGTCGATGACGACGCGGCCAGCTTGTCCCAGATCGGCGACGGTGGCACTCTCGAGCGTTCGACCGATCTCTTCGCTGATGACGGTACCACCGGTCAGTGTCGCGATATCTTGGAGCATCGCTTTGCGTCGATCACCGAATCCAGGAGCTTTGACCGCCGCGATGTTGAGGATGCCGCGCAATTTGTTGACGACCAATGTCGCCAGCGCTTCGCCTTCGACATCTTCGGCGATGATCAAGAGCGGTCGGCCGCTTTGCTGGATCCCTTCGAGGACCGGCAAGATATCTTTGAGGTTCGTGATTTTCTTGTCGGTCAATAGAATGTAGGGATTTTCGAGGACCGCCTCCATCTTGTCCGCATCGGTGATGAAATAGGGGCTCAGATAGCCGCGGTCGAACTGCATCCCTTCGACCACATCCAATTCGTCGATGATACCTTTGGCCTCTTCGACGGTGATGACGCCATCTTTACCCACCTTTTCCATCGCTTCGGCGATCAGATCGCCGATTTTGCTGTCGCTGTTGGCGGAAATCGTCGCGACTTGGGCGATCTCTTTTTTATCCTTGACCTCCTTGGAGATCTTTTTGAGCTCGGCGATGATCGCTTCGGCCGCTTTGTCCATACCGCGTTTCACTTCGATCGGATTGGCACCGGCCGTGATGTTGCGTAGTCCTTCTTTGAAGACGCTATACGCCAACACCGTCGCCGTCGTCGTACCGTCACCCGCTTCGTCGGCCGTTTTGCTGGCCACCTCTTTGACCAGTTGGGCCCCCATGTTTTCGACGGTATCTTTGAGCTCGATTTCACGCGCGACGCTGACGCCGTCTTTGGTGATGCTCGGTGCCCCGAAACTTTTTTGGATGAGTACGTTGCGTCCGCGCGGTCCCATCGTCACTTTGACCGCGTCGGCCAATTTTTTCACACCCTCGAACAGTTCGTTTCGAGCGCTATCGGAAAAATGAATCTCTTTCGCTGCCATTTTTCACCCTCCTCTTTTTGCAAAATTCCAAGAATAGCGTCGCTGTTTAGGATCAGCAACTCTTTACCGTCGATCGTGATTTCGGTACCGCTGTATTTGCCGAACACGACTTTGTCACCTTTTTTGATGTGACCCTCTTCTTCGACCTCCGATCCGATCTCAAGTACGATCGCTTCCTGAGGTTTCTCTTTCGCGTTGTCGGGAATGATGATACCCGAAGCCGTTTTTTGGGGTTCGTCCACACGTTCAACCAAAACTCGATTGGCAAGTGGTTGGAAACTCATGGTCGCTCCTTTCTTTTTTTGTTTGGCATTCACTTTTTTCAAGTGCCGAAATTTTAACCCAAAAAAAAATTCTTGTCAAGAGTTGCACCAATTATTTTAGTCATTTTCCATCTATTTCTTTAGTCTACATAACTCAACATTGAAAATAAACCGATTTCAACGGTGACGATGTTCCCATTTAATGATATAATAGCCACCACTTTATCAATCTTCGTACAAAAGGAACCCGACGATGAAATACCTCATCTCCTTGATCGTACTGATCTTACTCGTCCTAGGCGCCGCCTACGGTCTTGCGTTCACCCAGCCGGGCAACGATTTTCTAAGGCCCATCCTCGAAAAGCGGATTGCCGAGAAAGTCCCCTTGCCTACCCATCTTAGCACTTTCGTACTTCGTCCAGATCGTTTCGAAATCGCATTGAAAATCGGCGATGACACACGCATCGGCGCCAAAGGTACGATGAATCTTGCGAAACGCTCCGTCGATGCCCTTTACGACGTCGACATCAAAGAGTTGGCCAATCTGCAAAAACTGATCGGCCAAAAACTTAACGGACCTTTCAAAACCCATGGCACGATCAAAGGGGATGAACGGTCGATGTCCATCGATGGCGTCAGCGACGTCGCCGGCAGCGCGACGGACTATCATTTGAAACTGCGTGATTTCGAACCCGAAAACCTTGTCGCCAACATTGCCCATCTGCATATCGACAAACTTCTACATATGATCGATCGACCCATCTATGCCCAAGGATTGGTCGATGTGGATGCCAATATCGCAAGTATCGATCTGGAAAAACTCAAGGGCAACGTGGTCACGAAAATCTCCAAAGGATTGGTCCACCCTATCCCCATCCAGAAAGATTTCAATCTTTCCATCCCTTCCAACCTCACGTTTCATGGCGACATCCATACCAGACTGGCCCAGACGAAAGCCGTCTCCACCGTCGATTTCGTGACGTCGATCGCGACACTGTCCTCCAAATCGCTCACTTACGATATCGCGCAAAGATCTCTCACCACGGACTACGACCTCCATGTGCCCAACCTCGACGATCTTTACTTCGTGACCAACCAACATATGAAAGGTGCCATCACCTTCACCGGCGATGTAAAAGCCGACAAAAAAGGTTTCGGCGCGACGGCACACTCCGATACCCTAGGAGGTGCCATCGATGCCAAGATAGCCAACAACAAAGTAGATGTCCAAGTCA
>CAZORY010000141.1:0-3933 GCA_964582435.1 uncultured Campylobacterales bacterium | reverse complement strand
GTGACAAGGAACTGCTTGGAAGAGAAAGAGATCATCGCCTATAAAGACAAAGATGGGCGAATCATCGATACACAGACCGCTGCCGAAGTCGATTGCAGCGATTGTACCCCCATTTACTTCGACAACTCCCCCGATGCTTTGGAAGTGATACGCCATTCGACCGCCCATTTGATGGCACAAGCGATCAAACAGCTCTATCCCGATGCTCAATTTTTCGTCGGTCCCGTCGTAGACGAAGGATTCTACTACGATTTTAGGGTGGGCGAGAAGATCGGCGACGCCGATCTGAAAAAGATCGAAAAGGCGATGCAAAAGCTCGCCAACAAAAAGATGCCTATCGAACGCTATTGCGTGCCCAAGTCGGAGGCCGAAGCGAAATTCGCCGGTGACGATTTGAAGCAAGAAGTGATGACGCGGATCGACGACGAGAAGCTTTACATCTATCGTCAAGGCGATTTCGAGGATCTCTGCCGGGGCCCCCATGTGCCCAATACCAAATTTTTGAGAAACTTCAAACTCACGCGCGTCGCGGGGGCTTATCTAGGAGGCGACAGAGATCGGGAGATGCTCACCCGTATCTACGGGACGGCATTCGCCGACAAAGAGACGCTCAAAGAGTATCTTGCGATGATCGAAGAGGCCAAAAAACGTGACCATCGCAAGCTGGGAACGGAGCTTGGGCTTTTCATGTTCGATGAAGAAGCGGGGGCCGGGTTGCCCTTTTGGCTACCCAAGGGGGCGAGGCTTCGTAGTAAAATCGAGCAATTGCTTTGGCGGGCCCACAGGCGAAGGGGCTACGAACCGGTCAAAGGTCCGGAGATCCTCAAGGCCGATATGTGGCGTATCAGCGGCCATTATGCTTGCTATGGCGAAAACATGTATCTGACCCAGATCGACGGGCAAGAGTATGGCCTCAAGCCGATGAACTGTATCGGGCATATTCTCATCTACAAAAAAGATATCCACAGTTATCGCGAATTGCCTCTGAAATATTTCGAATACGGTGTCGTCCATCGTCATGAACAAAGCGGCGTATTGCACGGTTTGTTGCGGGTGCGGGAATTTACCCAGGACGATGCCCATATCTTCTGTACGCCCGATCAGATCAAGCATGTGGTCGTCGACGTATTGGCTTTCGTCGATCGAGTGATGCAGCTTTTCGGATTCGAATACGAAATGGAGATATCTACCAAACCCGAGAAGGCGATCGGAAGTGACGATATTTGGGAGACGGCGACGACGGCTTTGAAAGAGGCACTGGACGAAAATGGTCTGAGTTACGGTATCGACGAAGGGGGCGGCGCGTTCTACGGTCCCAAAATCGATATCAAGATCACCGATGCGTTGAAACGAAAATGGCAGTGTGGAACGATTCAAGTCGATTTCAACCTTCCCGAACGGTTCGAAATGGAGTATATCGACGAAGACAACGAACGCAAACGTCCCGTGATGATTCACCGGGCGATTTTGGGAAGCTTCGAGCGATTCATCGCCATTTTGACCGAGCATTACGCCGGCGAGTTTCCCCTCTTCATCGCGCCGACGCAGGTGATCTTCGTCCCGATCGGTGAAGATCATGTGGCCTATGCCAAAGAGTTGGCTGGTCGCTTGGCCGAGGAGGAGATCGATAGCGAGATCTACGACCGCAACGAATCGTTGGCCAAGCGGATTCGCACGGCCGAAAAGCAAAAGGTTCCTCTCATAGCGGTCATCGGTGACGATGAAGTGGCCAACCGGAAAGTGGCGGTACGCGATCGTCGCAAACGAGAGCAATACGAGTTGTCGGCGGACGACTTTATCCAAAAAATCAAGGAGCAGACAAGTGAGGTTAGACTTTGAGTAAGAAAAACGATGTGATCATGAACGACGATATCCGGGCGAAAGAGCTTCGCTTGGTAGGGGACGACGGTACGCAATATGGAATCGTCAGCCGCGACGATGCGCTGCAAAAAGCGGCCGATATGGGGCTGGATCTAGTCCTCATCGCACCCCAGGCCAATCCTCCGGTCGCCAAAATCATGGACTACGGAAAATTCAAATACCAGCAAGAGAAAAAGAAAAAAGAGGCCAAGAAAAAGCAGAAGCAGATCGAGGTCAAAGAGATCAAGCTCTCCGTCAAAATCGCCGACAACGACATCAACTACAAAGTCAAACACGCTAGGGAATTTCTCGAAGCGGGTAAGCATGTCAAATTCAGAGTCTTCTTGCGGGGCCGCGAAATGGCCAATCCCGAAGCGGGCGCGGAAGTCCTCAAGAAAGTATGGCCGATGGTCGAAGATATCGCCGACTTGGAAAAAGGACCTTTCCACGAAGGTCGTTATGTCAACATGTACGTCGTTCCCAAAAAAGAGAAGCCGAAAAAATAGGGCACTCGGCAATCCTCGTCATTGCCGTCCCTCCTCAAGAGGGCAGGTATCCTCCTAAGCCATACCGATATCCCCAAGAAGATGAGCATCAACGGCACATCTTCTTTTTTCTCGTGATTTTCGCTATAATATCGCCCCCATTACGCTTGGGAATTTTCTCGAGTGATCTTGTAAAGGAGTAGTCATGCCGAAAATGAAGACGGTACGAGGCGCGGCCAAACGCTTCAAAGTCAAAAAAAGCGGCAAAATCAAACGCGGTAGCGCGTTTAGAAGCCACATTTTGACCAAGATGAGCAAAAAGCGTCAACGAAATCTTCGCAATCCCCACTATGTGGCGGATGTCGACGCAGCACGCGTCAAAGCGATGCTAGGAATGAAGTAATTCCTCGGAAACTAGCCTAACGTTCCCCTCGAAAGAGGGCAAGTCCGCACGAAGCGGCACCGAAACATCCAAAGATGCCAAGGTAAAGAAAGGAAAAAGATATGCCACGAGTCAAAACGGGCGTCGTTCGTAGAAGACGACACAAAAAAATTCTCAAAATGGCCAAAGGCTTTTACAGCGGCCGAAGAAAACATTTTCGAAAAGCGAAAGAGCAAGTCGAGCATAGTCTTGTCTACGCTTATCGGGATCGCAAGCAGAAAAAAAGGGATTTCAGAAAACTCTGGATTATCCGTATCAACGCCGCTTGCCGTCTCAACGACATGAACTACTCCACATTCATGCATGGCCTCAAAAAAGCCGGCATCGAACTGGATCGTAAGATCCTCGCCGACATGGCGATGAACAATCCCGAAGGCTTCGCCAAAGTCGTCGAACAATCCAAAGCCGCATTGGCTTGATGCTTCGCCCGCTTGGGCGGGCACTTCTTTCCTTACGTTATAATATTCCATCGAAATCCTTTCAACAGAAGAGAAACCTATCATGAAAATCCTTATTACGGGTACTGCCGGTTTTATCGGCTATCATTTGGCCAAACGCCTGCTTGAGCGAGGTGACGAAGTCGTCGGTCTCGACAATATCAACGACTACTACGATCTTCGCGTCAAATATGGACGCTTGCGTGATACGGGCATCCAAGGCGATGAAACGATCGAATACGCCAAAATGCTCAAAAGCGACAAATACGACAACTATCGTTTCATCAAGCTCAATCTCGAAGATCGAGCGGCTGTGATGGCGCTTTTCGAAGAAGAGAAGTTCGACGCGGTTTGCAACCTCGCCGCTCAGGCAGGGGTTCGCTACAGCTTGACCAACCCTTTTGCATACGTTGACAGCAATATTGTCGGGTTTGTCAATTTGCTTGAAGCGTGTCGCCACACGCAGGTGGGGCATTTGGCTTATGCCAGCAGTTCGAGTGTCTACGGCTTGAACGAGACGATGCCGTTTAGCGTGCATGACAACGTCGACCATCCCATCAGCCTATACGCCGCAAGCAAAAAGAGCAACGAACTGATGGCCCACACCTACAGCCATCTTTACGATCTTCCGACGACGGGCTTGCGATTTTTCACCGTCTACGGGCCTTGGGGACGTCCTGATATGGCACTGTTTCTCTTCACCAAAGCG
>CAZORY010000140.1:0-3935 GCA_964582435.1 uncultured Campylobacterales bacterium | reverse complement strand
ACGAGAAAAATCACCTATCTCCGTTTCAAAGAGCTTCTTCCCAAACCTAGAAAAAAACGTTCCGCGGAATAATTCTGAGAAAAGGGGAGGACGGCGGTGCTCGCAGCCGCGACGTCCAGAGTTTCTGCACCCTATATTGAATAGGCGGCCATTCTTATTGCCCTATTTTATAATGTTCTATCCTACCTCTTTCAATAATACTCATCTCTCGCAAGAACCCCATTTTTTTGACATTTTGTTACATCGGCGGTGTCTATTTTAATCATGCAGTGGGCATAATGTTTCTCATTGTAGGGGAGAGCTTGGAGGAGTTGGAATGACGGTGATTGACAATATCAATACGTTGTTGGGTGATGATATGAAAACGAGCGTCGTTAAAGGCGATAGACTCAAAATCGCTGCCGCTACCTTTTCGATCTATGCCTATGAAGCGCTGAAAAAAGAGTTGAAATTGGTGGAAGCGTTGGAGTTTGTCTTTACCTCTCCTACCTTCGTTCCCGATGAAGCGATCGACCGTATCAAAAAAGAGCGTCGGGAGTTTTTCATACCAAAAAACGAACGGGAGCGCAGTTTCTACGGCGGAGAGTTCGAGATTCAGCTTAAAAACAAGCTGACCCAGCGGGCCATCGCGAGAGAATGCGCCGAGTGGATTCGTCAAAAGGCGACGTTCAAATCCAACAAAATATCCGCCGCCATGCAGTCGTTTGCTTGCGTGGATAAAAAGGATTCGGCAGTCGTCTATATGCCAATTAATGGATTTACAGCCGTCGATCTGGGTTACCAAAAAGGCGATGCCGTTTCCAACTTCATCAATCGTATCGACGAAGCACCGATGACGCAAACCTATCTTGATTTGTTCGATCAGATATGGAACGATGAAGCGAAACTCGAAGATGTCACGCAGCGCATCATCGAACATATTACCACCGTCTACAAAGAGAATTCCCCCGAACGCATCTATTTTTTGATGCTTTACAATGTCTTCAACGAATTTCTCGAAGATCTGAATGAAGATGTTTTGCCCAATGATTTGACGGGTTTTAAAGAGACGCTGATCTGGAACAAGCTCTATAACTTCCAAAAAGATGCCGCCACGGGGATCATCAACAAGCTCGAAACCTACAATGGCTGTATTCTGGCCGACAGCGTGGGACTGGGCAAGACCTTCACCGCCCTTGCCGTCATCAAATACTACGAACTTAGAAACAAATCGGTGCTGGTGCTGTGTCCCAAGAAACTGGCGGAGAACTGGCTTAATTACAACACCAATCTCAAGACCAACACCTTTGCCAAAGACCGCTTCAACTACGATGTGCTCAACCATACCGATCTCTCCCGGGATCGAGGCTACTCCCACGGGATCGACCTCTCCCGTATCAACTGGGGTAACTACGATCTGGTGGTCATCGACGAGTCGCATAACTTTCGCAACGCCAATGCCTACAAAGACAAAGAGTCCCGTTATGACAAACTGATGAACCGGATCATTAAATCAGGCGTCAAGACCAAAGTGCTGATGCTCTCCGCCACACCGGTCAATAACCGCTTCGCCGACCTGCGCAATCAGCTCGCACTGGCGTATGAAGGCAACGCCGAGGAACTTGGTGCCAAACTCAACACCACCAAAAGCATCGATGCGATTTTCCGTCAGGCACAGGAGGCCTTCAACCGCTGGTCCAAACTCCCGCCCCGGGAACGGACGGCTTCGGCGATTCTCTCGATGCTCGATTTCGACTTTTTCGAGCTGCTCGATAGCGTTACGATCGCCCGTTCCCGCAAACATATCCAGACCTTTTACGATACATCGGAGATCGGCACCTTTCCCACGCGGCGCAAACCCCTCTCTTTCCATCCACAGCTTAGTAAGAGCGAGGATGTGATCTCATTCAACGAGATTTTCAAAGAGCTTTCTGCGATGAATCTGGGAATCTATGCGCCGACGAGCTACATTTTTCCAAGTCGCTTGAGCAAATACGAAGAGCTCTACGATACGCAAGTGCAGGAGGGAAAAGGAAGGTTTCGTCAAGTCGATCGTGAAAAGAGCCTCCAGGCACTCATGACGACCAATCTGCTCAAACGTTTGGAGAGCTCCGTGCAGGCATTTCGCATTACGCTGCAAAAGCTCAAGGATCAGCACGGCAAGATTTTATCTCAGATCAGTCGCTTCGAACAGGGCGAAAAAGAGCTCCAGATCGATGAAGTAGCCAAAGAACTACGCGATACCGAGATCGACGAGGAGGAACTCTCCGCCATCGGTGACGATGTTTTCGAAGGCAAAAAGATCAAGATCGACTTGCGGGATATGGATATCCTTTCATGGAAAAAGGATTTGAAAAACGACTTCTTCATCATCGACAGGCTGCTGCTTGCGATGGACAAAATCACTCCCGACGAGGATTACAAGTTGCACCATCTGCAGGAGCATATCGACGGCAAGATCTCCCGTCCGATCAATCCCGGCAACAAAAAAGTTCTCATCTTCACCGCTTTTGCCGATACGGCCGACTATCTTTACGATCAGCTCGCTCCATATTTCCTCTCGACTCGGGGCCTACATACGGCCAAGATCACGGGGACTTCCACGCCTACTTCGACCCTCAAAGAGCATTACGGCTTTCAGGAGATCTTGACGCTCTTTTCTCCACAATCCAAAGAGAAAGCGCTGGTGATGCCCGAAGTAAGCGAAGAGATCGACATCCTCATCGCCACCGACTGCATCAGCGAGGGGCAGAACCTGCAAGACTGCGACTATCTCATCAACTACGACATCCACTGGAACCCGGTGCGCATCATCCAGCGTTTCGGGCGGATCGATCGGATCGGATCGAAAAACAGCGAGATCCAGCTGGTCAACTACTGGCCCGACATTACGCTGGATGAGTACATCAATCTCAAAGAGCGGGTCGAGAACCGGATGATGATCGCCGATGTGACGGCGACGGGGGACGACAATGTCCTCAGCGCCAAAGCCAACGATATCTCCTACCGCAAAGAGCAGTTGCGCAAACTGCAAGAGGAGGTGATCGAGATGGAGGACCTCAAAACCGGCGTCTCCATCACCGACTTGGGGCTCAACGATTTTCGAATGGATCTGCTGGGTTACATCAAGACCCACGGCGATCTGGGTAGCCTCCCCAGCGGTCTGCACACCGTCGTGCCTGCCGATGAAGCCTTGGGATTAGCTCCCGGTGTCATCTTTACCCTCTACAATCGCCACCAAAGCGTCAATGTCAACCGCCAAAACCGACTGCACCCCTACTACTTGGTCTATATCTCCAACGACGGCAAGATCATCGCCGATCATACCGAGGTCAAACGCCTGCTCGATCTCACCCGCGCCGCCTGCAAAGGGCGAAGCGAGCCGATCAAAGCCGCCTACGAAGCCTTCAACCGAGCCACCGACGACGGGCGGGATATGCACTTCTACTCCGAACTGCTCGACCGGGCGATCGCGTCGATGATCGATGTGCAGGAGGAGAAAGATATCGACTCGCTCTTTGGCGGCGGCAAGACCACGGCGCTGACCACCGCCATCGAGGGGCTGGATGATTTCGAGCTGGTCAGTTTCATCGTCGTGCAGGAGGTGGCGTAGTGCGTTTCGACTATCCTGCACAGGCAAAGTTTGGCAGAGTAATCCCCAAAAGCAAAATCTACGAACACGCCAGACTCTCCGCTGCACTCAAAAAGAAGTTCGTCGATCAGATCGAAAAGATTGTCTGGAGCTACAAACTCTCCCCCGAGACGATCAATCTCGCCGCCACACCCGCCGTGCCCGAGATCCAGATCTTCGATATTTACCTCAAAGGCACCGAACTTTCCGACGATGTGCTTCGCACGATCGACAAAGCAATCCCTTTTCCCATCATCTTTCAGATCCACAGGGCAAACAGCGTCAAGGTCAAAGCCGCCTACAAGCGCCCCAGCGAAGCCGACAG
>CAZORY010000139.1:0-4076 GCA_964582435.1 uncultured Campylobacterales bacterium | reverse complement strand
CTAAACAGTGAAGGGGCGGCGGAGCTAATCCAGTTTTGGTTTTACGGCAGCGGCAAAGGGGGCGTCGATAGAGTCGACTCAGAAAAAGAAGCAACCAAGCTAGTCGGCGAAAATAACAGTTACAATGGCACGGTTTGGCCCCGTCGACTAGAAAAGATGAACACTCAACGACCGCGAGGTCGGGAGGCGGCTCTTCCGCCTCCTCTTCACGTTCTCTTTTTCGATGGCGTGTCAAAAGACCCAAGGCCGCTTCGAACGCGGCCAATCGAGGAGCGGCACTGTAGGCCTGAATCGCTATCAGCGTGAAGTAGTTTTTTCCGAATCCTCGAAGTGCCTTGGTCATTTAATAGTGAAATCTCCAACCGACGTAAACACTACTGCGCTCGGTATTGTAGCCATAGACCGTCTGGTAATCTTCGTTGAAGATATTGTTCCATTTGAGATAGAATCCACCCTTCTTGGCGACGTCGTAATCGACGATGGCGTTGCATAGTAGATACGAACCCATCTGAACACGCGTGGCTGGATAGGTACTATAGTCGTCGTCCAGATAGTCGGCGGCATACACGACGTTGAAATCGACACTGAACGCTTCGCTCAGATAGGTCGTCCAATCGGCCGTCGCTTTATGGCGCGGACGACGCAAAAGCCGTGTGTCGCTTGCATCTTTGGCATCGAGATATTGGTAGGATAGCCCGAGCGATGAGTCGAGGCTATCGATGGCTCTGAAGTAGGAGAGTTCCACACCTTGAAGTTTGGAGGCACCTTCGACGTTGTAGTAGTGCCCCGGCGAGAGATAGGCACCAAAAGCGTAGTCGATCAGATCGGTTACCCGATTGTAAAAATAGGTGGCTTTCATCCCCCACCCCGCCAACGTAACGTCGTACGTCGTCGTCGATTCGGGTGAAAGATCGGCGTTGGGCGCCGTGTAGCCATCCCCTCCAAAACGCTCATACAGCGACGGGGCGCGATAGCCGGTGCCTACGTTGGCGGCGATATAGCTAGCCAGCTGAGAAAAACGATACTTCAATCCGACTTTGCCCGTCGTTTTATCGTCGTAGGCATCGTACCGGTCGTAACGAAGAGAGGCGTTGGCGACCAAACGATTTTGCAAAACCCCGATCGTGAACGCGCCGTAAAGGGCGTTGTCTTTGATCGAAGAGTCGAGGGCGACGCCGTAGCTTCGATCCATTGTATCCTTGCGATAATCGTAACCGAACGTGTACAACGCGTTGGCGAGACGATAGTCGATGCCTGCGCCAGCCATACGCGTATCTCCTTTGTACGCTTTGCCGTTGTAGACCCGTTTGAAATCGGTCCCGTCGCCATAGGCTTTCAACACCCACGACCCGATGCGATGATTTATCGCGACGCGGTAGATGGATGTTTTGGCAGCTCCATGCTGTTTTTCGGGTAGGAAAGTGGTCGGATTGGACCCTTCGTAGGATTCGTCGGCGACGATCTGTCTGAAGGAGGCATCGAGTCGCGTCCTATCCGTGGGACGCAGCGCCGCTTTGAGATAGTATGTACGATCGATGTAGTCCCCATCGAACGTCGAACTTTTTTTGGGCGGGAAACCGTCGGTTTTGTACCCTTCCCATCCCGCTTGCAAAGCGATGCGCTCGTTGCCGTACCCTACGTTCAATGCGCCGTTTTGCGTCGTATACGAGCCACCCATCAAATGGCCGTCGACATGTAGGCCTTGCGGAGTGTCTTTCGTGACGATATTGATCACTCCGCCGCTGGCGTCCGCCCCCCAGACACCCGATTGCGCCCCTTTGACGATCTCGATCTGTTTGACGTCCGTCAGCGTCAGATGTTCCAAAGCGGCCTGACCTTTGGTGCTGGTCGGGTCGTTGAGACGCACGCCGTCGATCATGACCAGTAGATGTTCGCTCGACATACCCCGAACGAAAAAGCCGCTACTTTGCCCCGGCCCACCGTTTTGGGTCACGAAGAGCGACGATTGATGCTTGAGTGCATCGAGGAGGTTGGTATAGTGTTTGGCTTGAAGCTCGTCGGAGGTGATGACCGTGATGTCGGAAGTGAGATTTTTCAGAGAAGACGCGGAGGGAAGTGCCGATTCGACGACGACATTTTCCAGTTCGGCCGTTTCGTCGTCGCTCTCTTCGTCACTGGATTGCACGATATGCCGTTCGTGATCTACGACACTACTTGCCGTCGCCTGTAGTTGTACAAGGCTGACGGTCGCAGCGATTGCGGCGAGCGAAAAATAACGTTTTTTAAAACCTTTTGCCATACTTATCCTTTCTTGTGATATTCAATTCTTGAAGCCTCCATCCGATGGAGGCCGATGAACGTACCGGCCTCTCGACCGATCCATGCCTAGATCTGCGTCTCTTCGGCCCTTTTGAACCTAGAAACGTCGGCTATTGAACGAAAAGGACGGATACCTATTTTTTGATCGATTGTAGGGCGTCGATCACGTCGTCGAGATTGGCCATCGGAATGTGCACTTTCCAATCCGGCTCTTCGCTGGTCCTGCTCAACCAGACACCGATACTGACGACTTCGCCGCTATTGGCACCGTAGGGGTCTTTGACCGTAGCGACGGTGATCATACCGTTTTCGGCACTTGCGAGAGGAATCTCTTTGATGAGTTTGGCTTCTTTCATTCTCTACTCCTTGGATTTGGATTGGGACGATCGTCTTTCCAAACGGGAAAGCAGCGCGTTGAGTTTCAACCAACGCTTATGCTCCATAATGGGATAACCGGCATAGACTTTTCCGCCCTTTAGCGATTTGGTCACACCCGATTTCGCGGCGATCTGGGCGAACGCACCGATCGTCAGGTGCCCCATCGCCCCACTGTTGCCGCCCATGACGACATTGCGTTCCAAAATCGTCGAGCCGGCCAGACCCACTTGGCCCGTCAACAGTGAATGCTCACCGACGATACAGTTGTGCGCGATCTGAACGAGATTGTCGATCTTGACCCCTTGGCGTATCACCGTATCATCGATCGCACCCCGATCGATGGAGGTGTTGGAGCCGATCTCCACATCCTCTTCGATCACGACGCGGCCCAATTGGTAGAATTTGACATGTTCGCCCGCCTTGGTATGGGCGTAACCGTAGCCATCGCTACCGATGACCGTGTTGGCATGAATCACGCACCGTTCGCCGATCACACAGTCGTGATAGACGACGACATTGGGATAGAGATGGCTTCCGGCGCCGATACGCACCCCGTCGCCGATATAGCAACCGGGCATGATCGTCACGTTTTCTTCGATCACCACATCTTTGCCGAACGCTACGTTGGGCGCGATACGACATCCCGGACCGATCTTCGGCTCGGCACCCTCTTGTCGCGGAATCTCGGGTGCAAAGAGACGACTGGCGTACGCCAGTTTGAGATAGGGATTCTCATCGACCAACGGCACGACATCTTCGGGCACCTCTTGAAGATAGGCGGGAGCCACCAGGACGGCTCCCGCCCGGGTACGGTGCAGATCGTCGAGATATTTCGGATTGTCGAAAAAACTCAACCGATCGGAGGTCGCCCCTCTCAAGGTGCCAAGCCCTACGATCTCCAACTCCGGTCCCGAAAAATCGACCCCGATCGCGCGAGCCAATTCGCCTAGTTTCATTCACGCTCCATCGCGACGACGCCACCCCGGACGATTTCGACGGGGTGAAAGCGCTGGGCCGCCTCGACGAAATGTTTCACTCGCTTGGGTTCGTCGGCCACCATCGTGATGATATGCTGGCTACTGACATTGGCGATACCGCCGTTGTACGCTTCACATAGCGCCTGGATGTTGGAGAGGGATTCGTTGATCGGAAACTTCATCAACACCATCTCCTTTTCGACCATCTCTTCGTGTTCGATCACCTTGTAGGTCGGAATCAGTTTGTGCAACTGCTTGATGATCTGTTCGATGACCCGTACGTTGCCCTTCGTCTCGATGGTGAGCCTGGACATATCGGTCTCGGGAATAGGCGCGACGGTCAGCGCTTCGATATTGTAGCCTCTCGCGGCGAAAAGTCCGGTGATGCGTGCAAGGACACTGTGCTCGTTCTGAACGATTACGGAAATGACTCGTCTTTCT
>CAZORY010000138.1:0-4117 GCA_964582435.1 uncultured Campylobacterales bacterium | reverse complement strand
GTGAAAAATGGCTATTGTTACCGATCGGACTCTTTTTTTCGCTTTTTTTGATCTTGCCATTGGTTTTGACATCGATCGAACCGATGATCCATAAAGAGGCGACCCGGCTGATGATCCAGACGCTGCTTCCAGCGTTTGGATGGAGCTATTATCTACTACTTTTGTTGGGATTGAGCCTTTTGATCACGAATTTCGAACGACCGAAACGTTTGATCCTGGCTTCGTTTCTAATGATTTTTTTCATCGATTTTCAAGCGATCCCTGTCTATGCCAGACTCTATCAATATCCGTTACTGCACATGGCGCATTACGTAAGCACCCATCATATAGGGCCCGTCGACTTGACGATGCGAAAATTCAGCTTTTCCTTCTACGCCAAACAACCGGTACGGCGTCAAGTGCCACGCCCTGGAGAGATAGCGATCGTCAAACGGGTCGATTTGCCAAAATATCCCGGGGCTAAAGTGATCGAAGCGGAGGGTCTCTTGGCGCTGATACGGCGCTAGTTCCCATCGGTGGTATAATTAAACAAAAGAGTGAGACAAGAAGGAGATGGTATGTTGAAAGATCTCGTCTATTTAGGGGTCGGAAGTGCGTTGCTCGCCAAAGAGAGAGTCGAAGAGGAGCTCAATAAATTGGTCGAAAAAGGCAAACTCTCCAAAGAGGATGCCAAAAAACTGGTCGAAAAGGCCAAAGAACGGGGTGAAGCGGAGGAAGAGAAGATCAAACAAGAGCTCAAAGAGACACTCAAAGAGGTACTCACCGAACTGGGCGTCGCCACGAAAGAGGATATCGAAGCGTTGAAAAAGTCGCTCGAAGAGCGTCGATGACGATGACGTTGCATTGAGCGATAGACTCCTACCCGTGCGCGTCTGGCGTATTTTCAGGCTACTGCTGACCTTTTTTCTGCTTATCAAAAAACGAACCCGTTTTTTGTGGCTCCATCCCTACGATCCTCGTACGATGCGTGACGAGATCGTGGCGCTTGGAGCCAGTTTCGTCAAATTGGCCCAGGTGCTGGCGACGCGAGCCGATTTCTTTACGCCCGAATATTTGGCGGTCCTCAAAACTTTACACGACGAATTGCCGCCGATGGAAGAGGGCGATTTCACGATCGTCTACGACCGGGCATTCGGTCGAAGCGAACCCTTCGAGCGTTTCGTCCCTCAACCTATCGCCAGCGCTTCGATCGGGCAAGTACACATCGCTTGGCTGCACGATGGCACAAAGGTAGCCGTCAAACTCAGACGGTTAGGCATCGAAGGGCAAGTGCGACGCGACATCGCCATTTTGAAGGCGCTGCACACCTTGTTCAAACCGCTCTTTTCTCACTACACCAAAAACTCCATCGAAGCGGTCATCGCCGAATTTTCCGTGATGATCCTCCAAGAGGTCAGTCTCTCCCATGAAGTGGCGAATCTCAAAAAATTTTCGAAGACATATCGTGATTGCGGCGTTCGTTTCCCCGAAGTTTACGATAAGTTTTGTAGTGACGACGCGATCGTCATGAGTTTCATGGAAGGCGTTCGTTTCGACGACAAAGAGGCGCTTGAAAAAGCGAATCTCGATTTTCGTTCCATCATCGCCACACTGGTCGATTTTTATGCCGAACAGATGCTGGTGACTGGATTTTTCCATGCCGATCCCCATCCGGGCAATCTGCTGATCGACGAAAAAGGGGGGTTGATACTGCTCGATTTCGGGATGGTCAAACGCATCCCCAACGAAACCAGGATCGCCATCATCGAAATGATCAAATCGGCGCACGAAAGGGATTACGAACTATACATCGCCAGCGCCAAACGCTTGGGTGTCGTCGCCTACGAGGCACCGGCAGGGGAGCTGGCGGAGTTCGTGGAGCGGATGTTCGACATCTTCGCGGACGAGAGCCTCAGCGCCATCGATATGCAAACATTGGCCTTCGAAATCTTGGAATCGATGCGCGATCTACCCTTCAAACTCCCCCAAGAAGCGATCTATATCCTACGGGTGAGTGCCATCGTCGAAGGGTTGGGTACGACCTATATCGAGAATTTCAACGGTATCAAAGACATTTTGCCCGTTTTGCAAAAAAACATTCCCAAAGCTCTCGGTGCGAAAGATACCCTCTTCGAGCTTTTCATCGATGAAATCAAATCGACACCTTACGTTCTCAAAGATCTTAAAACCACCCTCAAACAAGCGAGCGAAGGGACGATGAAAGTGGAGATGTCTCCGCAGCAACTAGGATGGCTGGCCAAAGAGTTGCGACACCATGCCAAACCGATCGTCGTATCCTTCGCCGTGATGTTGGGATCGATTCTACTAGTACTCGTCGACCCGTCGCTGAGCTGGCTGGCCGGTATACTTTTTGTATTGGCTTTCGTACGAATTTTGTATGGCTAGGAATGTAGAATCCGAAAGGCGAAGAAGAGACGAAGTCTCCTCCGCCATCGATCACTGCCCCTGCGGGTTGCTCTGTTCTTTTTCGATCTCTGCGCGGACTTGATCCATATCGAGTTTTTTGACTTGGTCGATCAGGTCGTTGAGTGCTTCTTCGGGCAACATGCCGGCTTGAGAAAAGAGGATGATCCCTTCGCGCATGATCATGATGGTCGGAATGGAACGGATTTGAAAGTGTCCAGCGAGTGCTTGCTCCTCTTCGGTATTGATCTTACCGAAAAGTATGTCGGGATTTTCACCCGCCACTTTTTCGAAGATTGGCGCGAATTGTCGACACGGGCCACACCAAGGTGCCCAGAAGTCGAGAATGGCGATTTCGTGTTTTTGCACTTCGTCGTTGAAGTTTTCGGCGGTAAGATTGACCAACGGCATGTTTTTCCTTTAAAAAAATAGATGAACCTTATTATCCCATTTTATACTGAAAACAGGGTTAGGGCCATTTTGATCGCCAAAAGGTAGAGAATCGTAGCGATCACCCGTCGAACGTCCGTTTGCGAAAGTTTGAAATGCATCAGCCAGTTGCCGATCGTACCGCCTACGATGGCTCCTGCTGCACAAGCTCCCAGCAATCCCCAATCGATCGTCACGAAACTGGCGTAACTCAAAAAAGAGCTCAACGCGGAGAATGGAACCACGAAACTGACCGCGACGGCTACCTTTTTGGGTGGAAAACCAAGAAGAATCAAAAGGGGTAGCAACATATTGCCCCCACCCACGCCAAGTAGCCCGGCCAAAACACCCACGACGCTCCCCAACAATGCCATGACCCAAGAAGCCGTGATGTGCCATTTGGGCTCTTTTTTGAAAAAGAGCATCATCGTAGCGCTAAAAAATAAAAAAATAGCGAACAGGCCTTTGACCAAAAGTGTGTCTACATAGCGACTCAGCTGAGCACCCAATGGAGCGCAAACGAAGAGTGTCAAAGCCAATAGAAGGACGGTTTTGACATCCAAGACGCCACGTTTGAAATTCATGACGCTCGAGGTGAACGTCGTCGTGAAACCTGTAAAAAGCCCCACCGCTTTGGCGAGATTGAAATCGATACCGAAAAAATGTAGCAGTGGAATGAGTGCGACACCGGCACCGGCACCTCCCATGGAAAAGAGTGTCGCGAGCAGAGTGGAAAGGAGAAAAAAGAGGAGATAACTCATCGAACGAGGCTTTTGATCCAACGGGCCACGGCATGGAGGTCACTGGCGTTGATATCTTTATATGGCGGCATCATCAGATGAAAACCCGGCCATCGACCACGGCTCCCTTCTCGGATCGATCGCTCGATCGTCTCGATCGATTCCTTTCTGGCGATTTTGATCATTGCCGGCGCCACTTTATCTTTGTCCACGCCGTGGCACCCCAGACAATTTTTACTTCGTAAAACACGTTCATACGGGGCCATGGCCGCAAGCTTCGAGCGTGCCACCATCATTTGCATAAAGCGTTGCGGATCGTAATGATCGTACATGTAGCCGGCGATCGCTTCCAATTCATCTTCCGATACTTTGCCGCGCTGTGACGGCATCACGCCGTAGCTTTGCAAACTCTTTTTATCGCAAAACGATTTGGAAGCGCTAGGGTGCAGGACGTAATCGACGACGAAATCGATGAAGCGCTGCCTTTTTTCACTAGGATTGTCCACTTTTAGAGAATCGCGGATATGAAACGTCACCGCCATCAT
>CAZORY010000137.1:0-4157 GCA_964582435.1 uncultured Campylobacterales bacterium | reverse complement strand
TCTTCGAAACCGAGTTCGGACATTTTCAGCAACACCTTCTGCTGATCGAGAATCCGCATGACGATCGACTCTCCATGCAGTGTCGGCGTGGTCGAGAGCCTAAAATCGTACTCTTTGCCGTCAACGACCAACATGAATCGCCCATCCTGGGCGCGGCGGCGCTCGGAAATATCGAGATTACCAAGAATCTTGATGCGCGATGCAAGTGCCGTATAGACCTCCAGGTCGAAAATGAACGTTTCGTGCAGCACACCGTCGATCCTGGCCCGAATGGAGACATCATGATCGTCCGGTTCGATATGCAGGTCGCTGGCGTTGCGTAAAATCGCGTCCCGTATCACCAGACGGATCAGCTTCAGTACGGCGCTCTCTTCGCTTTCACCTTTGATGCCGTGCTGCCGGATCTCCCGCTTCACCTCCTCGACGATCGCTTTGGTGCTGTGGATGATCTCCAGACGCTGGAATATATGAAAAATATCGTTTTTCATCGCCATATAGAGCCTGAGTGGCTTGGTGACGGCGGCACGCTCCAAAACCTCCAACGCATCGTAATTGAGTGGATCGGAGGTAGCGACGTAAATATATTCGTCGTCCTCTTTGAAAGGGATGGCCCATGCGTTTTTGAGCACCTGAACCGGAAATTGGCCAAGCAGCTTGGTATCGAGCTCGACACCGAAAAGATCGATAAATTCTAGATGTAGCTGCTCGGCCAGCTGTTCGGCGATCTCCCTCTCGGTCACGAACCCTTCGTCTACCAGGATCTCTCCCAGTTTCTTCGTGAAATTACTCTCTTTCTGCACTTGCAGGGCGTGCTGGAGCTCCGTTTCCGTCACGAGCCCCTTTTCGACGAGCAGATCACCGAGACGGATTTTTTGTCGAATCATCGTTTTTCTTCTCCTTCGTATCCTCGTGTCTTCGCCACGACAACAGCAACGTTCTCGCTTTCACGGACTCTCTATAGTCGAGATAGAGCCTGAGAATCCGTCGGGCGCGATCCTTGTTGCCCAGAGCGTACTCCGATTTTGCATAAAGTACCCACGCCTCTTCGTCGTCCCGGTCGTTCAGATTGGCTTTACGGGCCCAAAGCGCACTATTTTCGTAATCTTTTTTTTCATAGTAAAGTCGCGCGATTTTCAGTGCCGTCGCGTATTTTGGAAACTTTTCATACTGTCGGATCAGAGCATCAATATCCTGGACCTCTTTGACTTGCACTATCGGCTTTTTCGTCGCGATTTTCTCTCTCTTTCGTACGGACGCCTTAAGTTTAGATATTTTTTTTACCTCTCGGTCCCTTGGCCTTTTGACACTTTTGGACACCTTTTTTCCCTCATGCGCTTTCTTGGCTTTTTTTGAGGAAGCTTCACGTTTGCTCCAAGGGCTCTTCCCATGCTCCGATGGGGCACTTTTTTCAACTCTTTGTACCATACGAACCTGACTTGTCTCGTATCTCTTCTCTATCGGCAATGACTTTTGGACCACTCTGTGCGATTTTTCGATGCTATGTATTGTCGGATGCGGTATCGAGACGGTTGCACTTTTTTCGACCTCGCTCCTTCTAGTTTCCGAAACGATCGGCGACATGGCGACCGCCATCGTCCCGGTGGTTCCGAGGGAATTTTCTTTCTGCCAGTACCGATATCCCCCCGCTGCCACCGCAACCAACAAAAGAGCTGCGACGAACCATTTGAGTAGGGTCTTTCTCCGGCGACTTTTGCAGCGCTTTTGTAATGCTTCGAAACGGTTATGCATCGATGAGCCCCAGATCGATCGCCGCCATATCCAAAAGACAGGCGTTGGGTTTTCTGTACTTCTTTATTCCGTTGCTACGGGCATACTCCATCAGTTCGAAGAACACCTGAGTCATTCGCTTGACGTTTCTGAAATTACCACCACTGTAACGATGAATACGTCTAACCACCCTCTTGTCGATCAATGTGACAATCTCACCGAGACCCTCCCGCAGAAGGGTCGTGGTCAGATACTCTCCCACTTCCACCACATCGAGCCGGCCGATCTCTACCACTTGATGGCTACGCGACTTGAAGTGGGTTTTTTCAAGAATCTCTTCACCCTCTTTTTTATGCATTGACAAAAGGAAACGAAACGCTTTCGTATCGGCAAGAATACGAAGAAACTCCAAGGAGCCTTCATCCATGAGTTGCGCTTCGTCGATCATGATCAGATGTTCATGTTCTAGAAAATGGCCCACGATACGGCTTTTTAGATCATCCAAAGAGTCTTCCGCATCCAGATCGGCCTCTTTGGCCAGTCGACGCAGAAAGGTAGGGGGGTCGAAAAAGGGCTCTTCCAAGTGTACGATCACACGCTTATCCCCTCTTTCACGAAGCGCCTCTTTGAGAGTATGGAGCATCTTCGTCTTGCCCACCCCAGGATCTCCGAGCAGGAAGATCGGTTTGCGCTCTTCTTTATCGATCAAAGTCAGTAGTGTGGTTTTTGAAAGTTCCGAACTGGCGGCATCGTAATAGTCGTTCCGGTCGACTCGGTCTTCGAAGACCTTGGAGGCCTTCTGAAAATCACCCATTCAACGCCCCTCCATCTGGAGAGCGTCGTCGATGGATGGGACCGCCGTACCATCGACGATACGGGGAGTGATGATGACGATCAGCTCCACTTTCTGGGTCTCGGTCCCGGTATGGTGAAAGGCCCGTCCCACCAGAGGGATGTCACCCAGCAACGGCACTTTTGTGTTGGAGTGGACCTGCCGCTTGCTGATCAATCCTCCGATCACCACCTTGTGGCCGTTTTTGACCTTCACGATCGATGTGAGCTGCTTGATCTTCACATCCGGCGGCATCTGACGTATCGAAGAGTTTTCACTCTTGCCATCGAATCCACTTTGAATACTCCCGTTTTCCGACTGGCCATCGCTGCCATTGACGACACTTTGCTCGATCGGCTCGCTGACGACCGGATTGATTTTTAGAATGACAAACCCGTCGTCCGTCACTTCTGGTACGATATTGAGCGTCAGACCCACGAAAACCGACCCGATCGTGTAGGTGTTGGTACCCACCGGATTCCCTGTCGTCGTCGTCGTGATGGCACCCGTTTGGTATTTGTAGTTGATCTGATCGCCGACATTGATGACAGCAGGTTGGTTGTTGAGCGTCATCACCTTCGGATTGGAGATCGTATGTACATCTCCGTAACGCTGCAGAAAATCGAGCAACCCATCCATCGTGAACTGATATCCCAACGAATAATTAGGTGAGAGGAGAAAGACATCCCCTTTGCTGGCGATCCCCCGCAACTTCAGATCGAACCGGCTCCAATCCACTCCCGTCGTATTCTTGTCGGTGTATCGCAACTCGATCAGATTGGCCTCCAGCATGATCTGCTTGTGCAGCCTACCCGTCACGTGGTCGATATACGCCGCCACCCTCTCGATCTGTCGTTTGGTACCCGTGACGGTGACGATACCCGCCTCTTTGTTGATCAGCGATTTGCTATGAACCGTATGGCTATCTTCGTCTCGTTGCAAGATCGCGTCGATCTGTTCTTTGAAATTGTCCCAGAATTTGAATTCCGTGACCGTCTTGATGGTGGTATAGTCGGAATTATCTCCGCCGTTTTCGTTATTGCTGCCCGCAGGCGCATAGGTGCCTCCGCTGCCAGAACTCCCGTAACCCCCACCGTATGTGCCCAAGTTTTCGTTGTTGCTCGAAGCCCCCACAGTGATCGATTTGATCGATTCGGTTTTGAGCTCACTAAGATTGACGTAATCGATATGAAACGACTGGGTCTCGATATAAGAAATCGTCAATATGCGGCGCTGCGGGTCGTATCGGTAGAACATATTGTGTTCGTCGAAAAGAAACGAAAACATCTCATCGAGGGTATAGTCCCGTATATGGACGAGATCCAGCGGTGTACGAACCACTCTTTTGGCCTCTTCGTCGGCGAACATGACACTGAACTCACAGGTATCCGCAAGATTCTGAACGATGTCGAAGATCGTGATCCGTCCACCCTCCGAACCGGTGGAAAAAGAGAAGAGTTTGTTCTGGCAATCGCTCGAGCCAAAAAGTAGCAGAGCCGAAAAAAGCACACCCGCAATCATCCGTTTCATCGTTTGCTTTCCTTGATAGACAATAGTTTTCTTTCACGCTTCAATGGCAGAAAGAGTCTGCGCCCTC
>CAZORY010000136.1:0-4312 GCA_964582435.1 uncultured Campylobacterales bacterium | reverse complement strand
ATCGGCCACGCTCACCACTTACCAAGCGATTCCCAATACCGCCCATTTTCGCGTGCCGGTCGTCGCCTCCTCCGGCCACAAAGGTTTCATCGATCTTCGTCTCGATCAGACGCTACCGCCCCCTAAGGAAGGTTCCCTTTGGCATGTAGACGCGAAAGTATTGGAGTTTTACGAAACCTACGATCCTGAGAAAAACTACGATACCGATAAATATTTCGTGGACGAAGAAGCCAAAAAGGTCTATCTCAAATACGACGAAAAATCCGGGACTCTCGCCTTCAATGCCCATGGAGCTTTGGTATCCAACTCTCTACCGGCTCTTTCCAACGGCAGCGGGCCCCTTGCGCTCTCTTTGGGCACCCCCTACGACCCGACGGTGCCCAACAGCGGCTACGACGGATTGACCACGCTCGCCCAGCAGCCCACCACCCCCAAAGCCACCTCTTCCAACGGCTACGAATCGGGCACGCTCATGGGCTACAATATCAACCAAAACGGCACCATCTACGCCAACTTTTCCAATGGAAAAAGCTCCGCCGTCGCTACGATTCCTCTGTTTCATTTTCGAAACGATCAGGGGCTTTTCAGTGAAGGAGGCGTCTACTTTTCGACCACGGCCAACAGCGGCAAACCTTTTCTCTACACCGATGGCGCCGGCCGCGCGGTCCAGGGAGCCACGGTCATGGCCTATACGCTCGAAAACAGCAATGTCACCTTGACCAACGCTCTGACGGAGATGATACTGATGCAAAAAGCTTTCGACGCCAACGCCAAAAGCATCACCACCTCCGACCAGATGATCCAAAGAGCGATCAATATGAAAAAGTAGGAATGAAATTTGCTTGTTTTATCTCAGTCGATAAAGAGAATTGAAATCACTCTTAAAAGGATAGCCTCATGATGCGATCACTCTGGGCCGGTGTATCCGGTCTTCAAGCTCACCAAATCGCGATGGACGTTGAGGGCAACAACATCGCCAACGTCAATACCACCGGTTTCAAATATAGCCGTGTCAATTTCGCGGACCTGCTCAACCAAACCAGTAAAATCGCCACGGCGCCCCAAGGGGAATTGGGCGGGAAAAACCCGATGCAAGTGGGCTTAGGTACGCAAGTAGGCTCGATCACCAAAATTTTCAAACAAGGATCGATCCAGACGACCGATAAAAATACCGACCTCGCGATCCAAGGGGATGGCTTTTTCGTCGTCAGCCCCGACGGCGGCAAAACCTACAAATACTCACGAAACGGTGATTTCGTCTTCGATGCCGACGGTAATTTCGTCGACAACAACGGCTATATCGTCCAAGGATGGCTACGAGACCCCGTCACCAACCAGATCGACTCCACCGCACCGATCCAAAACATCCAGATTCCGCCGGGTCTTACCACGCCTGCCAATCCTACCGCCCAAGTCGCCCTCAAAGCGAACCTCAACAGCGGCAATCTGATCAAAAACAAATCGGTCATCTACACCTTAGACGGCGACAATACGACCGACACCAAAGAGGAAGAGGCGATCAAGAACTCCACTGGCAACACGACCGACACTGCCTTGGCACTCGATTTCAAAGTCCTTTTCAACAGCGTCGGCGAATCCTTGGCCATGCAAGAAGGTGACGCTTTTCGAGTATCTTTCGACGGGGGCAATAACTATACGGAATTCGTCTACGACGATCCCAACAGTGCCACTACACCCACTGGGACCGTTTTTTCAACGACGGAAGAGCTACGTAGTGCGATGCAAGCCGCAGCGGGCAACGGTGTGACCGTCATCGTCAACGAACAAGGAAAATTCGAGATCAAGAACGCGACCGGAAATGATCTTAATGTCAAGGTCGTCGAGCCCGATCCCGCCTCCGGGAATCAGCTCAATCAGCAGCTACTGGATATGTTCTCGCCCTTGGAAGGGGTCATCCCCAACGGAGACAGTAAAATCTCCCAACCCTTCTATTCGGCCACCCATGCTTCGAGCATCGATATTTTCGATTCGCTCGGAACGAAACATACGCTCCGTTTCGAATTCAGAAAAATTTCTCAAGACAACAACGGCTCGACCTGGCGGATGATACTCAGCGTTCCCGAACCGGCGGAAATCAATACGACCAGCCCGAAAAACTACCTTGTCGGCAGTATCAAATTCAACTCCGACGGCTCTTTGGCCAGCTACTCGCCGACCAATCTCAGCTTTACGGGCAACAACGGTTCCGCCCCCAAACAGACCGTCAATCTCGATCTAGGGACCGCCGGCCTATTCGACGGCATGACCAGTTTCGACAACCCATCCAGTACATCGGGTATCAGTCAAGACGGCTATCCCGGCGGGGATCTCAACGGCATCCGCGTCGACGAGACGGGGACATTGATCGGTTCTTTCACCAACGGCCGCAGCTTCGGTCTTGCCCAAGTGGCGATGGCGAGTTTCGCCAACAATGAGGGGCTCGAAGCCGACGGCGGCAACGTCTTCATCCAGACCTCCAACTCGGGCGATCCCATCATAGGAGCCGCCGCTACCGGCAAACGCGGTTTCATTACCGCGTCCGCACTGGAAATGTCCAATGTCGATCTCAGCCGAGCCTTGACCAATCTCATCGTCATCCAAAGAGGCTTTCAAGCCAACTCAAAAAGCATCACCACCTCGGATCAGATGCTCCAAACCCTCTTGCAACTCAAGCAGTGATCATCCCACTCCGTAGATTTCCCGGTACAGCCCCAAGGCGTACCGGTCACTCATGCCGGCAATGAAGTCGGCGACGACCCGCTCTTTCTTCTCCTGGAGCAGTCTCTTTTTGTAATCCATCGGCAGCAGATCGTTGTCCTCTTGAAGGGCTTCGTAGAGTTTACGGATACACTCCTTGCCCGCATGCATCTTTCGGACGATACGATGATGTCGATAAAGTTTTTTGTAAAGAAGTTTTTTAAGGCGTTTGATCTGTGTCAAAATCGCAGGATCGTAACCGATCGGTTTGGGCTCGTGTGAGGGGATCGTACGACAAAGTATCTTGCCCTTTGTAGGGATTTTCCCTTCACTCCAACCGATCACCTCCGTCACCAAATGGCTGATCAACATACCGACGAAACGGTAGCGGTGAAGTTTACTGCCCCGAGTCAACCCTTCGTTACATACCTTTGCGTCGATCGTCGCGACCAAATCGTTTTCCAAAATATCCTCGAACGTGATCAATCCATACTGGATCCCATCGTCGATATCGTGGCTGATATAAGCGATCTCGTCGGCTAGATCGACGACCATCGCTTCCAAGGAGGGGTGATAATCCAAAGCGAACGTCTCCTCATACCATGGTCCCAAGAAGGGTTTGCGATAAGGGTAGGAGTGCTTCAAGATGCCTTCGAGTGTGGCGAATGTGAGATTGAGTCCATCGAAAGGTTCGTACCGTTTTTCAAGCCTCGTCACGACCCTGAAAGATTGGAAATTGTGTTCGAAGCCGTTGTCGTTGCCACTCTTTTTGAGGCACGCATCCAGAGTATCCCCGCCGACGTGTCCAAAAGGGGTGTGTCCTAGGTCGTGAGCCAGAGCGATCGTCTCGGCCAGGGCCTCGTGCAACCCCAACGCCGTGGCGATCGCACGGGCGATCTGACTCACTTCCAACGAATGGGTCAGGCGGGTTCTGAAATAGTCGCCTTCGTGATTGATGAAGACCTGAGTTTTATACTCCAACCGCCGAAAGGAGCTGGTATGGATCACCCTGTCCCGGTCCCTGGCGAAGGGGTCTCTAAAATCGTCGATAATTGGATGAAAACGGTCCGTACAGCGCATCGAAAAGCCTTGTTGATTGTGATATAATCTTCAAAATTCTATCCAAAAAGAGGCGTCATGACCGTTACGTTGCTCCACTTCACACCGCTGGAGGTTTGCGCCCATGCTATCCGGACCTGTTGGCAAAGCTTCGACAAAAGCGATAGCGGAGGCGACAAGGACAAAGAGTTGATCGATCGCGTCGGCAACAAATTCAAACACGCCAGCACGCTTGAGCATCTGGTCTACACTTTCTATATCCAAGGTATCAGCCGCGCCGTCTTGCAAGAACTCGCCCGCCATAGGATGGCGAGTCTTAGCGTCAAAAGCACCCGCTACACGCTCAAAGAACTCAAAGCAGAGCGTCCCTTTGTTGTCGATACGAAACACGGGGAAGCATCTGGCCATGATTACACATATGTCGATAAAGAAACAAAAAAGCGGGCACGCAAGTACATCGTATTTACCGAGAGAGCGATGATCGACAACCGCTCAATTCTCGCCCTTGAGCAACTACGACAAATTCTTGCAGCCGGCATTGCAAACGATATGGCCA
>CAZORY010000135.1:0-4330 GCA_964582435.1 uncultured Campylobacterales bacterium | reverse complement strand
TCGGGTGATTTCGTTGAAAACCCGTTCGGTTTCTTGCTGAAGATGTTTAAGGTTATGGCTATTATCGATCACCCATGTGGCCATCTTTTTTTTCTCTTCAATATCGATCTGCGCTTCAAGACGTTTGCGCGCCTCCTCTTCGCTCAAACCTTCCCGTTCGATCAAACGCTGCCGTTGAACCTCCTCGGGCGCATAAACGACGACGACTTTCTCGATTGGGTAACTGCCCGTTTCGAAAAAGAGAGGAATGTCAACGATATAAGGGCCGCCCAAACGATCCTGCGATTCGCTTTGACGCTCGATCTCTTCACGTATTTTAGGATGCACGAGGGCTTCGAGTTTCTTTCGCGCCATCGGATCCGAAAAAACCAGCGATCCAAGGGTTTTACGATCCACCCTACCCTCTTCGGTCAAATATTGCGGGCCGAAAAGCGAAGCGATGGCAGCAGCTTCTTTGTCCAGCACCTCATGGGCGATGGCATCGGCATCGATAATACGCAGACCGTAGAGTTTCAAAAGATTGCATGCGGTCGATTTGCCGCTGGCGATGCCGCCCGTCAGGGCGACGGCGTGCTTGAAAGCCATCAGCGCTTGATATACCCTTCAAGCTGCTTGAAAGTGGCCGTCGGTAGAGCGAACTGGGCGATATGCAAATCGGCGTTGTACCACGTCAAACCATCGGTCAGATCCGCTCTTTGCAGATTGATGTCGGCCGTCGGATGGAAAAATTTACTCCCCATCGCCAGCCACTGTTCGCCGCCGATACGTACCATCGAGGTGTATCGAAACGGCATGACGATCTTGAACGTTTCGCAAAGTGCGGAGAGCACCTCTTTGTGCCCGGCCATATCGAAAAGCTGGCTACTCGCATCCATCACGACCAACCCTTTGGGTGTCAAGAGACGGTTGACATGGGCCATGACACTTTTGTCATTGAGGTAGAGCTCGTCGAAGCGGTTGAAAAAGATTATGTCGTAACTTTCATCGTCGGCATCGCGTAGAAACTCCAACGTATCGCACACTTCCAACGATACCCGATCCTCCGCGAAAGCCCCTTCGTAACGTCCGAAAGCCTCCATTGCCGGGATCATCACCCCATCGCTTTCGATCACGTCGATCACGACACCCTCATGCTTGAGCAATTCGTACGCCAGGGCACCGTCACCCCCATCGACGACCAACACTTTTTTAGGCTCCGCATGGGTACACATCGCCGTATGGGCCATCACCTCGTGACGCATGACGCTATCGTGCTCGCAATAGAGCGCCAGGTCGTCACGCACCAGAATTTTTCCAAAATATCCACTATCGAAAATTTCGATACCGTCTTGGTCGAAGATCTTTTCTTTGGTCTTCATCTCGTACTTGACGATATCGACGATTCCTTGATTCAACCACATGAATACACTCCCATAGATTTCGAGTTGCTTGAACGGCGATCTTTTTATCCAAACGTCCATCGCCGTTTGTTGGCAAGCAACGAGAAAAAGTTCACCGATTGTAGCGAACTGCCTTTAAAGAGGATTTAACCAAAAAGGCTTTTGCCCGCAAGAAAGGTTATGAAAATCACGAGAAACAGAGCGCCGAAGCGATTGGTGTAGCGTTTGTTGCCGATCATGATAGCGACCAACGTTCCGGCCAATGTCACGACGACCAGCAATCCGTAGAGTAAGAAAAGGGCTCCGACCTTCTCTTGGGGCAACTCCATCGGCGTACCGCCGAACACGAACGTGGAGAGGGCGATCCATACGAAAGAGAGATAGATGATGATGGCGAGGGCGAAGAGCCAAAAAAGAAATTGTACCTTACCGCTATGTCGAATCATATCGTTATAATATCCCAAAAAGGATAAGGAGTCGTTGATGAGTGCTTTGGTGGAGTTCGCGATGTTTCCAACCGACAAAGGCGAGAGCGTCAGTGCGTATGTCAGTCGAATCATGAGAGCGTTGGAAGAAAAAGGCGTCGATTTCCAACTCACGCCGATGGGTACGATCTTCGAGTGCGAGACCGTCGAGGAGGCTACAAGAATCATCGATCTGGCTTATAGTGTTTTGGCGCCCGATTGCCATCGAGTCTATACGACGATCAAAATGGACATTCGAAAAGGCCAAAGCGGGCGGATGCGCCAAAAGATCGCTTCGATTCAAAAGCATCTATCTAAAAATTCGTTATAATCGCGATAAAATTTTTCGATACAAGGAGGCAGCCATGTGTGCCGAACGCGTCCAGAGAATTTTGACCGCCATCATGCTAGGTATCGCCCTGATGTTCCTGGCGCAAGGGGTTTCCAATCCCCTCTATCTCAAAATCGGGGTGGCCCTACAAGCTTTCATCATCATTATGATGCTGGTATGGGCTTTCACGAACTTCTGTCCCTCCCTTTGGTTCTTCACCAAAGTTTTCGGTCCCTGTCGGTGGAACGAGAAAGAGAGCGACAATGGCTGAGGTCAGCTACAAAGAGGCGGGCGTCGACATCGACGCGGGCAACGCGTTCGTCGAAGCGATCAAACCGGCCGTCAAATCGACGTTCGACGCAAACGTGATCGGCGGCATCGGCTCCTTCGCCGGTGCCTACGCCATGCCTGGCGGCTATGAAGAGCCCGTGATGCTCGCCGCCACCGACGGGGTGGGCACCAAGCTCAAACTCGCGATCGAGAGCGGCATTTACGACACGGTCGGTATCGATTTGGTGGCGATGTGCGTCAACGACCTCATCTGCAATTTCGGCACGCCGCTTTTTTTCCTCGACTACTACGCCACGGGCAAGCTGGAAGTGGATGTGGCCAAAGCGGTCGTCGAAGGGATCGCCGAAGGTTGCCGTCAAGCCGAATGCGCGCTGATCGGCGGCGAAACGGCGGAGATGCCGGGCATGTACGCGGCCAAAGATTTCGATCTGGCGGGATTCGCCGTCGGCATGGCCGAACGTTCTCAGATGAATCGACTCGATCGTGTCAAGCCGGGGGATATTCTCGTCGCACTGCCTAGCAGCGGGATCCACTCCAACGGCTTTTCGCTGGTGCGCAAGTTACTCTTCGAAAAGCTGGGCATGCGTTTCGATGAGACGTTCGACGGCAAACCCCTGATCGAAACGTTGCTGACTCCGACACGCATCTACGTCAAAACGTTCAAAACCCTCAAAGATCACATCAACGCCCTTGCCCATATCACCGGCGGGGGATTGGTCGAAAATCTACCAAGGGTACTTCCCGGCAATCTACATGCCGTCATCGAAGCCGACAAAATCCGTACCTTACCTATTTTCGACCTGATGGCCGAACATGTCGCCAAAGAGGAGATGTTCAGGACTTTCAACATGGGTGTAGGCATGGTACTGGTCGTCTCGCCGGAACATCTTGATGTCGTTCTCGATCGAAGCGACGGTTACGTGATTGGCAATCTGAAAGAGGGTGAAAAGGGAGTGACGCTCTTTTGATCCACGCTATTTCTCAAATTTTTACCGGACTGCTTCTACCGCCCGGGCTTTTCATCACGCTATTGGTCATTCTCTCTTTTTTCGTCAAAAAGGGGCGCTGGTTACTGATAGCATCGGCCGCACTACTCTACGCCTTGAGCGTTCAGCCTGTGGCCGATTCCCTGTTGAAACGCTATGAAACGCCCTTTCGCCACACGACGCTACCTCCCGATGCCGACGCCGTCGTTTCGTTGGGCGGCGGCAATATGCGGGGCAATCCCATACCTTTGGTCGACGAGGCGTTCAAACGGCATATCTACGCACTCGCCCTGGCCAAAAGGATGGGAATCCCTCTGATAGTGACCGGACGAGGCGAAGAGGGTTACGACGAATTTCAAGGACTTCTCGATTCGCTACGCGCCCTCTCCCCGCTATGCCCTGCGGATCTCAATATCTCCCATAGGTACCAACGGCGTTTGAGCATCATTCCCGAAACAGAAAGTGCCGATACTTACGAAAATGCGATGAACGCACGGCGCATACTCGGCACAAAGGACCCTAAAGTCATCGTCGTCACCTCCGCTTATCACATGCGTCGCGCACTGATGCTCTTTCATCTAGCGGGCATACGTCACGCCTATCCGGCGGCTGTCAATTTCTATGTCAACGACGCTTTGACACACTATCCAAAAAGCGCCTGGCTTCCTTCGCTCAACGCTCTACAAAACAGCTATCGGGCATTGCACGAATTTTTCGGGATCGTCAAAGTCCAACTTCGAAGCATGACGAAAAAAAGGCATTGAAACACTTAGCGTCACGTGAGCGCCAAACAGCGCGTCTTGTCGTCGTAAAGATTTGGGGGAAATGGTTGTGATGGCGCGGTGGACGGGACTCGAACCCGCGACCTCCGCCGTGACA
>CAZORY010000134.1:0-4330 GCA_964582435.1 uncultured Campylobacterales bacterium | reverse complement strand
GATAACGGGCGCCATGACGGCGTTGATCACCCCTTTCAAAAAGGGAGAGGTCGATCATGAAAGTTACGCGAAATTGATCGAACGACAAATCGCCCACGGTATCGACGCGGTCGTCCCCGTCGGTACGACCGGCGAGAGTGCCACACTCAGTCACGAAGAGCACAAAGCCTGTATCGAAACGGCGGTCGCCGTCTGTAAAGGCAGCGGTGCCAAAGTGGTCGCAGGGGCCGGTAGCAATGCCACGCACGAAGCGATCGATTTGGCGCGCTTCGCTCAAAAAGCGGGGGCCGACGCGATTCTTTCGGTCTGTCCTTATTACAACAAACCGACCCAAGAGGGTATCTACCGGCATTACAAGGCGATCGCCCAAAGCGTCGAGATCCCGGTGATGCTTTACAACGTTCCCGGCCGGACGGCGCTCGATATCGCCCCGGAGACGGTCTTTCGACTATTCGACGAAGTGCCCAATATCTACGCTGTCAAAGAAGCCACCGGGTCGATGGAGCGAACATTGATGCTCAAAGCCAAACGCCCTTCCCTCGTCGTCGTCAGCGGCGACGACGCGATCAACTATCCGATCATGGCCACAGGCGGCGACGGCTGTATCTCCGTCACATCCAATCTGCTCCCCCATCTGATCGCCGATCTGATCCATAGTGCGGAAGCCGGGGATTTCGTCAGTGCCAAATCGGTGAGCGACACCCTTTATGACCTGAACAAAGCGCTTTTCATCGAATCCAATCCCATTCCGATCAAAGCGGCGATGTATCTTGCGGGCCTAATCGATACGCTCGAGTATCGTCTACCTCTTACACCGCCTACGGCAGACCATATGCACCATATCGAGTCCGTCATTCGACAATACGAAATACCAGGAGTTTGATCCATGAGTCAATGTGAAAGTATGCAAGGAAAAACTCTCGTTATCAGCGGGGCGACGCGCGGCATCGGGAAAGCGATACTCTATCGCTTCGTCAAAGCGGGAGCGAACGTCGCATTCACTTACAATTCCAACGAAGAAGAGGCGCAAAAGATCGTCGACGACGTCGAGAAGAGCTATGGGGTCAAGGCCCGATGTTATCCACTGAATATTCTCGAACCCGAAACGTACAAAGATCTGTTCAAAAAGATCGACGAAGATTTCGACCGAGTCGACTACTTCATCTCCAACGCCATTATTTCAGGCCGTGCCGTCGTAGGCGGTTTCGGCCCTTTCATGCGCCTCAAACCCAAAGGGTTGTGCAATATCTATACCGCCACCGTCAGTGCCTTCGTCGTCGGAGCCCAGGAGGCGGCCAAACGGATGGAAAAGGTGGGCGGCGGTGTGATCCTCTCGCTCAGCTCGACCGGTAATCTGGTCTATACTCCCAACTACGCCGGTCACGGGACCAACAAAGCGGCCGTGGAGACGATGGTCAAATACGCGGCGGCCGAACTGGGTGAAAAGGGTATCCGTGTCAACGCGGTAAGCGGCGGACCGATCGATACCGACGCGCTGCGAAAATTCCCCAATTACGAAGAGGTCAAGGCCGAAGTGGTCGCCCGATCGCCTCTCGGTCGCATGGGTATGCCCCAGGATTTGGCCGGTATGTGCTGGTTCCTATGTACCGACGAATGTAGCTGGCTGACGGGTCAGACGATCGTGATCGATGGAGGAACGAGCTTTCAATGAGCCATCGCACGCTCAATCTACCCAACGTGCTCGCTTTCAGCCGTTTGGCGATGGCGCCGCTACTGCTCTGGCTTTTGGCTTATCGCGATACGCCGCCGTTGACCGGTATCCACGCCAGTTGGCTCGACTATTTCGCGGCACTCGTCTTCGTACTGGCCAGCGTCACCGATTTTTTCGACGGCTACATCGCAAGGCGTTGTGATCAGATCACACCCCTGGGCAAAATCATCGATCCTCTGGCGGATAAAATGTTGACGCTCGCGGCCTTTTTGGGGTTGATGGTGTTAGGGCGTGCCGATGCGTTCGCTATCTTTTTGATTTTGAGTCGTGAATTTTTCATCACGGGACTTCGGGTCGTGATCGTCGGTGAAGGCAAAGATGTGAGTGCCTCGTGGATGGGCAAAGTCAAAACGGTGGCGCAAATGTTCGCGATCGGTTTTTTGACGATGGATTGGCCAGGTGGTGCGATCCTGCTTTGGCTTGCCGTGGGGATCACGCTCTATAGCGGTTACGAATATGTTCGCGACTATGTAAGGGGGCGTGGATGGGCATGATCGTATCGCTGTTGGTTCTTTCCTTTTTGATCTTTTTTCACGAGTTGGGCCATTTTCTTTTCGCCAGACTTTTCGGAGTGCATGTGGAGCGCTTTTCGATTGGCTTTGGCAAAGTGGTGGCCTCCAGAACCATCGGAGGGACTGAGTACGCCCTCAGTCTCGTTCCTTTGGGCGGTTACGTCAAGATGAAAGGCCAAGACGACAGCGATCCGACCAAAAAGAGCGAGGATCCCGACAGCTACAACGTCAAACCGGCGTGGCAGCGGATCTTGATCTTGTTGGGAGGACCGCTTTTCAATTTTCTTTTGGCTTTCGTTCTCTACTACGCCATCGCCTTGATCGGAGCCACGGCCTACCAACCGATCGTCGGTATCGTTCAGCCGCACTCGCCGGCCGCCGAAGCGGGGCTTAAAAAAGGAGATAGGATCCTCGCGATCGATGACCGAAAGATCGCTACGTGGGACGCGTTGAGCGAAAGTATCACGAATTCCGATGGCGCTTTGGAACTCCTGATCGACAGCAACGGAACCTTGAAGGATGTCGTCGTCGTTCCCAAAGTGCTCGAAGCACGCAATATCTTCGGAGAGACGGTGAAAAAACGGATGCTCGGCATCGGCCCTCTCGGGAAGTTGACGACGGTCCGCTACGGTCCTATCGAAGCGTTGGGATATGCGTGGCGAAAGACAATCGACGCCAGCAAACTGATCGTTCTAAGCGTCGAAAAGTTGATAGAGGGTGTCGTGCCGGCCAAGGAGATGGGCGGTGTCATCGCGATCGTGCAAGTGACGGCCGACGCCGCTCAGCACGGGATCGTGGCATTGATGGCGCTGACGGCACTGATCTCGGTCAACTTGGGAGTTTTGAACCTACTGCCCATCCCAGCGCTCGACGGGGGGCACATCGTTTTCACTCTTTACGAGATGATTTTCCGAAGAGCGCCGAACGAAGAGGTGGTCTATCGCCTCACGATGGCCGGTTGGGCGCTTCTATTGAGCCTCATGGCCTTCACCATCTACAACGACATCGCAAGGATAGCCCATGGATAAAGCAACGATGCAACGACGACTCGACGAATTGATATGGAAGATCGAGCAAGCCAGAATCAAACGCAGCGAGCACCATATCGTCAAGATCGTGGCTGTGAGTAAATATGCGACGGACGAGCAGATCGGTCTGCTTTACGATCTGGGTCAAAGGGCGTTTGGTGAAAACAAGGTCCAAACGCTCGAAGCGAGGATCGAGAGATTTGAAGCGTTGCCTATCGAGTGGCATTTCATCGGCCGACTGCAAAAAAACAAGATCAACCATCTCATTCGTGCCAACCCGTTCTTGATGCAATCTCTGGATTCTTTGGAACTCGCGCAAGCGATACAAAAACGGTTGGAAGAGCACCATAGCACCATGGAATGCCTTCTTCAAATCAACAGTGCCCGCGAAGAGAGCAAAGCCGGTGTGGATCCTGAAGAGGCGGTGGAAACCTACCTCCAAATCAAGGAGAGTTGTCCGGCCATCGATCTACGAGGCGTCATGACCATCGGGGCCCATACCGAAGAGGAAGCTATGATTCGAAAAAGCTTCGAGACGACCTACGCTATCTTCGACCGTCTCAAAAAGGAGGGGGCGCAAATATGCTCGATGGGCATGAGTCACGATTTCGAACTGGCGATCGAATGCGGTTCCAACATGGTACGCATCGGATCGCTACTTTTCAAAGAGTGACGCATCGAGGATGAAAGTAGCCAATGATCTTTAAAGATCGACAAGATGCGGGGCAGCGATTGGCCGAAGCGCTCGTTTCTTACCGAGGGATGGATCCTTTGGTGCTCGCTATCCCTCGTGGCGGTACGGAAATCGGATACGAGGTGGCGAAAGCCTTGGATGCCGATTTCGATCTTCTGATCGTACGCAAATTGCCCTTCCCCGACAATCCGGAGTCTGGTTTCGGTGCGATCGCCGAAGACGGCTCTTTGTATATGATCCCCTATTACGCCGAAATTCTCGATCCCATGCTTATAGAAAAGATCGTCTCCCAACAAAAAGAGGAGATCGTGCGCCGAATCCGCACCCTTAGAAACGGCCGTCCTCTCACGCCCGTCGCCGGCAG
>CAZORY010000133.1:0-4375 GCA_964582435.1 uncultured Campylobacterales bacterium | reverse complement strand
CCCCTTGGGCCACCTCGTCGAATCCTGTCAGGGTATTGACGTCGGCCAAAAAAACACCGCCGGTTTCGAGACGGTCTTCGACACAGGCCAAGAAACGGGGAAGTTCGTTGGGCGAGAGATAGTTGAGTACATCGAAAATCGCCGTAGCCGCTTCGAAACACTCCGGCACCTTGCAAACGTCCACTGCCTCCGCCTGGACGCCCCTCTTTTTCGCACGTCTCACCATCTCCACACTCAGGTCGACGCCGTACGCTTTTTGGAGTGACAACGCCTCTTTCGCCTTCTGCAAAAAACGTCCACTCCCGCATCCCACGTCCAGCAACGAGCGAGGTCGCCAGCTACGCAGTATTTCGATATAGAGGTCGTAGAGACGCTCCGTCTCTTCTTCGAATCCTAAAAGCTCTTCGATACGCCCATAGAGCTCAAGCCCCACGCACAACCCTCTCCATCTGGGTATAAAGCGCCATGATCTCGCTCTTTTTCGCCAGAAACGAATGTTTGTTGGCGATCAGATGTGCACTCGATTCCATAATCGTCTCCGCCACTTTGAGGCCGTTTTCACGCATGGTCGTCCCCGTTTCGACGATATCGACGATGGCGTCGGCCAGCCCTACCAGCGGGGCCAGTTCGATCGAGCCATAGAGTTTGATCACTTCGACACCCATCGCTTTTTTACTGAAATAGTCGCGGGTGATGTTGACCATTTTGGAAGCGACCTTCATCTGGGGCCTGTTCCAATCCAACTCGTCCTCTTCGCGAATCCCTACGGCCACGCGACATCGGCCGATGCCAAGATCGAGCAATCGTACGACGTCGACCCCCTGCTCTTCGATCACATCGAGGCCTACGACACCGATATCCGCAGCCTGGTGAGCCACGTAGGTCGGTACGTCTTGGTTTCTGACCAACAGAAAACGGAAAGGATCCATCTGCAAAATCAATTTACGCGATTCGAACCTGAAGCGATCACCGAAAATGGTTTCGAAAATCGCCAAAGTCTCCTCGGCGATCCGACCTTTGGGCAGTGCGATGGTCAACAATGTGCATCCTTTAACATTTTTTTCATACCTCTGAAGACGACCGTCTCGTCCACCATCGCTTGGGGTAGCAGATGGGCGACAAGCGCCGCGTCTCCTCCCGTCACGACGATCGGATCGGATGAGGCGAAGCGATCGACGACGTATCGAATCGGCGCGAGCATCCCGAAAGCGATCGCATCCCCCGTATCGTTGGGTAGATCGTCGAGCGAAACCGTAGCGTGCAACGGTCGATCGAGTCGAGGGGAGACATGACGATACGCCTCTAACAGCGCTTGGATACCCGGCCATATCCACCCCCCTCGGTGCCGACCATCTTCCATCACATCCACGGTGATCGCACTGCCGGCATCGATGACGATCCCTTGCGCGCCAAGCCCCAGACACGCCGCCTCCCGATCGACACCCAATCCCTCGTAAGCGGTCGGTAGGAGACCTCCTTCGATCTCCTGCCACGCCGGCGCCGATTTATGGATACGATCTTTGACGGACGCGTTGACGCAGATGAAATAGACCCTCTTGGCGCCATAACGGGACAGGCCCTCTTCGTAGTTCGTATGCACGACGCGGCTTTCATCGTAAAAATGCATACGGCTGTTGCCGATGTCGCAAAGGATCAGAGGCTCATTACCCGCCATCCTTCACTCTCCAGCAATGCTTTGGCTTTCGAGCAGATCGGCGCTTTGACGATCGCGACGTTTTGCAAGATCGCATAGCCGTAGAAAGCTTCGATCTTCTTTTGGATCGCCATCCACTCCTGCACCTCTTTGCGAAGAATTCTACTCTTCTTGACCACGAAAAAGACGAGGGTGTATCGATTCCGCTCATCGAGCCCATGATAGACGTCGATCCTTTTTCGGCTGCCGATCGTTTTGAGGCTGAAAGGTTCGAAGCGCTTGAAAAGCATCCCCTCTTGCCGTAAAGGCTCCAACACCTCTTTCATCACTCGTCGCTTTGAATCGTATCGTTGCTTTCGTCGGGTTGGAACATTCCCTTGAAAGCGTGCCACAAGCCCTCGACCGACAGGGAATCCTCTCCCTCTTCACCACCCGCTTGGGTCGATGAGGGGGCTGGATGTCGCGTGGCGTTCCCCTCGCCACTCGAGAGATCACGGTCGCTCTCCGCAGGTGAAGCGGCCTCCTGCGTTGGGGCGGCAGTGGAGGTATTGAGTCTGAAATAGTATTTGTCGTAGTAGAAGGCATCGGGGGTGGTGAAGAACCATCGATCGATACGATCGGGAAGCTCGAAAACGTTGGCCACGGCGAGATTGGGATCGGTGGCGATGATGTACCCTTCTCGCTCCACCGCGTAGATGAACTCTCCATAGATGGCGCCGACGAAGTGGGCGAAGGGGAATTTCTTTTTGTTCAATATTTTCAAATCGACGTCGCAATGGTAGATGGTGCCGTTTTTGCCGAGAATATAGATGGCGTCGGACACGAAGATGACATCGGCGATCTCCATCGATTGGGCATCCATGATTTTAGGACTGACGGAGATGATCCGGTGAGGGGTCGCCGCCACCAGACGATCGCCGATGACGTTGAGGTAGATGATATTGTTGAACTCCTTGCCTTTGCCGACGATGATTTCACGGATTTTCTCTCCCGTATCTTTTTTGAGGATCACCAATTTTCCATCGAGCGTCGGCATCAATACGAGTTGATCGAGCATCTTGGGATTCGCGATACGAATATCCGCACTCGTCGCCGGATCGGAGTCGTATTTCGCCACCACTTTGCCTGCAGCCAGGTCGTAGAGACCGAAACTGTTCCCTTCGATGACGAAAGCCAGCATGTCGCTTCCGGGGATGATCAGGCCTGCGACGAGACGGCGGGGCAATGCGACCTCGAGGCTCCGATGGGTCTTGACGTTGTAAACGATGTTGGGCTTGCAATCGCCGGCTGCGACGACTCGGTCTTCCGTTTGGGAGATGAAACGATACCCTTCGGGAAGATGGTATGTCTGCAGACCACCCTCTTTCGTGATGTACTCTCCATCGGCCAGTGTGGCACCCTCGTAGCCGATCTCGACGATAGGCGCGGGCAGTTCGCCATCGTATTGGACGCTACCTTTGACCTCCTGCGGTTCGAAATAGTTCTTTTCACTACATCCACTCCAGCCAATCAACACAAATAGAAACGAAACCGTCAAAAGGAAGGGTTGAATCATTCTTCACCTTTGGAAGGGACGATACCGTAATGGGAAAGCATTTTGGCGACGGGCGCCAACGGCGACTCTTCGCGAATCGTGGCGAGTCGATCTTTGGCCTCTTTCATTTCCCCCTTCGCCATCAGCAGATAGGCTTCGTCGAGTGTCGCGAAATCCTTGAGGAGCGCTTGGCTACGTAGTCGATAGTTTTCGAGGCCTTGGCGACTCTTTTGAAGAGCAGGCAAGTGGTAGGCCGCCAGATCGGCGACGACGGGATCGTCACTTTTTCCCAATCGCTTCAACGCCGACTCGTCACCTTTGGCGATCGCCTCTTTCACTTCGAACAGAGCCGCCAATTTCGGATTGGCCTTTATCAACCTTTTCATGGCTTCCTTATCGTTGGGGTCTGTTTGAAGGCGCAAATAGGCTTGATTGGCTTCCAAAAGACGCTGCTCTTTCACATAGTCCATCACGGCGTACCCGACGCCGCCGACGACAAGAATAACGGCGACGGCGACGATCATCACTCTGTTCCGTTTGTAGAAACGCTCTGCTTTGATGAGACCGGCCAGTAGCTTCTCGTCTTGAGTCAGCTCCTCTTTCGCGAATTCCACCTGCTCTTTGATGCTCACTTCGACTCCATTTCGTCTCTGATATCCCGCCTTGTAACGGCGGTTTAAAAATTGGTCTGCTATCATATCAAAACCAAAATTAAAGGACGCTACGATATGAAATTCGACGATGCGATGCTGCAAAGGCTGGAGAAGCTCTCCATGTTGAAAATCGAAGAGAACGAACGGGCCGACATGATCGCCGAACTCGAAAAGATCGTCGGATTCGTCGAAATCCTCGGTGAGCTGGATACCGAAGGGCTCGATCCCTCTTTCAGCACCCTCGAAGGTGGCACGCCCATGCGCGAAGATATCCCCTCGGAAAACCCGGAAATCCGACGCATCATCCTCGACAACGCCCCCCAAGCCAAAGAGAATTATTTCGTCGTACCCGCCATCATCGAATGATTCGCGTCTACGGCATCAAGAACTGCGACTCGGTCCGCAAAGCCTTACGTTTTTTCAAAGAGCGTAACATCTCCTACGAATTGGTCGATTTTAGAGAGAATCCGGTCGAATGCGACACGATCGACCGTTGGTTGGAGCATGTTGGCGTACAAGAACTTTTCAATCGAC
>CAZORY010000132.1:0-4378 GCA_964582435.1 uncultured Campylobacterales bacterium | reverse complement strand
TTTACGCGCTTTGTCGTATTTGGGTTTGGTGAATTCGATGACGTGATTTTCGAAACAGGCATCCAGACACGCTCCACAATGGTCACACTTGTCCATATCCCAACGTACTCTGGTCGCGCTCACCCAGCCTAGGAAGTTGTAGGTCGTCCCCACCGGGCAGATATAGCGACACCACATCCTGCGCGAATAGAAGATCTCGAAAAGTAAAATCACCAATACCCAGACGATCGCCAAGCTCCATCCATAGACGATGAAACGGCTCAATATCCCGATCGGATTGATCACTTCGAAGACCAAAAACCCGTCGACGAACGTGACGATCAAAAAGACGGCCCAGAACGCGAAACGGATCCTTGGATCCCAATGACGCTCTTTGATGATCTTCTTACTGACCAGTTTTTGATGGATATGCTCGCCCACTTCACTGACGATACCATACGGACAGGCCCACGCGCAAAAGCTTTTGCCCCCTACCAGCAGATAGAAGACCGCGATGGTCACCGATCCGATGATCATGTTGGTATGTAGTACGTGCGTCGCCGCCCATGTTTCCAATACCGTAAAAAGATCGATCAAGTGAAAACCGAGCAACCTGGAGCCGTTCATCGTCCCTTCGAGCAGTTGCACGTCGATATGGTACGAAAGAAAGAAGGCGATATTGATGACGATGACGCTCATCCAGCGCCAAAAACGCCAGGTGGGACGGATCCCGCCCGCTTTGGTCCGGTAATAGAATGTCGAAAGAAAGGGGGCCCTGATGACCTCCCGTATCGGTGCGTTATATCTATCCATACCCTATCCTTTCGACCTCAGCGGCCGGACGCTTCCATCTTTTCCTTGAAAGTACCGATCTCTTTGGCCAAATCTTCGAGTTGCTGCTCGTTCATTTTGGCCAGTAGACCGTACATGACGTAATTCTTGCGTTTACCGCTTTTGAAATCGTGCAACGCTTGCAACACTTCGTCGGCACTCTTACCCACCAATCGGGGGCCGATGATCCCTTCTCCGTTGACGCCGTGGCAAGAAGAGCATTTTTGTTTGTAAAGGGGGCTGACCTTGAAGGCCATAAGATTCCCGGCACGCTCTCTAAGGGCCTTCAATTTCTTCGCGGCCTCGTCCTCTTTTTTCTCCGTGCTTGGAGCGTTGGCGATCGATTCGGGCTCGGCGATCGTCGCGGACTGAGGCGCTTTCTTCTCGACTTTGACCTCCATCTTCGTCTTTTCGATGATGGCGCGAATCTGGCCGAAACGGTCGGCTTCTCGGTCGAGTTTCGCCATGAAAAGTATGGCCCAGAGTGCCAGAGCCGTGGCGATGGCTGCGATGATATGTCGAATCATTGGCTTTTCCTTCTATATTTTTGGATTTGTTGGTTGAACGCCGCGATTTCGTCGGCGATATGTTTGAGTTTGGCATCGTCGATCTGATTGACGAGCTCTTTCATCAGGACATTTTTACGCTTGCCGGTTTTGAAATCGATCAACTGCCGATAGATATAGGTGCCGTTTTTGTCCAGAAGCGACGGACCGATGACGCCGTTGGCGTAATCGTCGTGGCAGGGTGAACAACGGACGATGAAATCTTTGCTGAGTTTTTTGATCATCAGCTCGATCTTGATCCGCTCGTAGGGCGATCGAATATGTAAGTACGCATCCAACGTCGTACGGTGCTTCTGCTCGGCCACGGGTGCCTCTTTTTTGGCTTGGTTGTAGGAGTAGTAGAACTGACCGCTGTCGCCTTTGGAACGGTTGGTCTCTTCCACTTTCTCGACCGCACCTTCGGTGACTTTGATCGCCGTAGGCTTTGCAGCGGCCCGGGTCTCTTTTTTCTCTTTGTCACCGCATCCGGCGAAGCCGACGATCAACACCGTGGCCAACGCCATCTGTACCATTTTATGCATGTTCGGCTCCTTTACCGTAGATATCGGCGTAGTTTTTTCGTGGAATCACTTTGATCACGTCGGTCGGACATAGTTCCACGCAGGCTCCGCATCCGTTGCACGCCTCCCTGATTTCCGGCAACAATCCTCCCCCTTTGGCATCGACCATACCGATCGCTTCGGTCGGTTTCGGATAAGGACACATATCCGCGCAGATCGTGCAGGAGGTTTCGTGACGATGTTTTTCGAGTTTGAGGAGCAACTGTTTTTGTAGTTGCGTCTTTTCGGGTTCACTTTCGTCGATCGTGATCTTTTTGGTACGTCGCTCGGCGGATGTGAGGACTTTCGTATGATCGTAGATGCGGTCGATGGCACTGTCTGGCACCGGTTCGCCCTTTTTGGCCAAACAGGCCTCGGGCGCGTGGACGACGGCGATGCCCATATGGACATATTCGATGCTGTCGTGCTCGTGATCGAGGGCGCCGCTGGGACACGCGAGAATGCAGGGAAAGGCTTCGCAGAGGTAACATCCCCGCTCTCGCGGCTCGATATAGGCCATCCCGACCGCCGCCTTGCCGTCGATATCTTCGAGTTTGATCGAGTCGTACGGACAGACTTGCAGACACTGTCCACACTTGATACACAGGCCGATGAACTCATCTTCCGGTACCGCACCCGGGGGCCGAAGTCTGGGCTCGTGGGCTTTGAGCGCCGGGCCACCCAAAATACCCCCGGCAGCGGCCAAGCCCAAGACTCCCAGACCCGTCATCTGCTGGATGAACTTTCTGCGTCTTTTCTTCTCCTGCGGCGTCATCGCACCTTCCTTTCGAGTAGTTTTTCGTCGACGACCGGATGATCGTCCTGTAAAATCTTCACCGGCTCCGAAAGCGGCGCCAGTTTGGCCAGAAAATTCATGATCGCGATCACCGGCGAACCATAGAAAAATTTGACGTTGGGGTTGAGCATCCACATTCTATCGGCATAGTAGAGCAACTGATAGGGGGTGTCTCCGATGCCGTCGCCATTGCGGTCGAACCCTTCGTAATCGTCCCAGTAGTTGCCGTCCCATCGGTTCTTGAGGGCGTGGTGCAATCCCGGCTCGTCGTCGACGACACTATCGATGTTGCCTTTGAAGATGTTGCCCTCGATCGTATTGTGCTCGCTGACGGAGTGAAAATGCATCCCCTCCGCGTTGTAAAGAATACGATTGTGTCGAATCACGTTTTTCGAATAAGGGTCGAAAGGGGAGCGATCCAGATACATGCCGATCGCACAGTAGATGAATGTATTGTCTTCGATCGTGAAATTGTCGGCGTCCTTGAAACCGATCCCCATGCCCGTCGTACCGAGCGAGCTCATCACGACGTTGCCCTTGGCGATCGTATCGCGAGAATACATGAAAAAGATTCCCACCGAATTGTGTTCGTAGTGGTTGTAGAGAACTTCGTTGCGACCCGCGTACATGAAATGGAGCGAATAGCGGCTATACTCTCCGAAATTGTGGGCGATGACGTTGCCATGGCTGTACCAGACCACCATGTCGCGCGAATGAGTGATGTGGTTGTAACTGACGTTGTTGTCGTTGCTGTACCACAGCCTGATCGCATCTCCCCTGATCCCCAGTGCGAAAGGCTTGGAACGAATCCAATTGTGGATAATCCGACTCCGACTGACCTGTTCCAAGTCGATACCGAAGAGAGTATCGTCGATCTTACAGTGATCGATCGTGACATGCTTGGCCTTTTTGATCGAGATGCCGGCATCCACACGTTCGTGCTCGCTCCCGCTATGGATGATCGTCAAATTTTTCAGTGTCACGTAGTCGCTGCGAATCGACACGACGGTACCGTTGCCATCCCCTTCGATGATCGCTTTTTGATCGAGGCCATCGATGATGAGTGGTTTGTCGATGACAATATTGCCGTGATAGACACCTGCCGGAAGCTCCAGTTTTGAGCCAGGTTTGGCATGATTGATCGCTTTTTGTAGGATATTTTGGCCTCCCAAAAGCGTCATCGCCATCGCCACCATCACCACGACCTTTCTCATGCCTTCGCCGTCACGCCTGCTGTGTAGCCAGTTTGCGCGCTTTGCGTTTGGAAATGATCGCTAGAAGACTGAAAAGACTGATAGCCAACAAAATCCAAAATCCTGTCGTCGGATAGGAGTGGGTCGTGAACTGCGCGACTTTGCCATCCCCGAAAACCGTCGGCATGAAAGGCTTGATCTTGAAGGCTCCCCATGCGTGCATGTGGTGGCCGAACCAGTAGAGCCAGTAGGCGTAAAAGCCCAAAAAGACGACCGGAAGCACGACCGGCACGATCATCAGTAGATCGAGAATTTTACTGTCGTAGAGCATATAATAGACCATCAACAACGCCACCAATACCAGCGCGTAGGGAGCGATCGCCCGAAGATACGGCGCGCCCCGTTCCATCGGGTCCATTCCGATAAAGTGGTTGATAGTATTCATCTCGTGCACGTCACCGCTGAAGCCGTCGA
>CAZORY010000131.1:0-4419 GCA_964582435.1 uncultured Campylobacterales bacterium | reverse complement strand
TAAAAAGATCGAAAAGAAAATCCTCCATCGCCAAAGGGGCCAAGGAAAAGACATGCTCGTCGATCTCTTTGGATCCTATGGGAGGAGGCAAAATGGCCAGTTTCTCAAGCTCGTTGGTGGCGAGGGAAAGATCAAGATTGAGGGAGACGAGTAGATGCTCGAGGGCGTAGCGATCGATAGAGATTTGTCGCGCTTGGGCCAGGCTTTGAAGCAGTGTCGCACCCTCTTTGAGATTGGTGGGAAAGAAGCGGACGTGTTCGGCGCTCTTTTTTTTGATGAATGCGGAGGTGAGTGTTTTGAAATCGCTACCCGTATAGATGTAAAGAAAGTAGTTGGCCTCGTTTTTGTGGGCCAGATCGATCAGATGGGTCAACTCTTTTTTGGGAATCTTCTTGTCGGTACGGACGATCAGGAGATTGAGATCGCCGAAAAGGGATGCCTGGCCGAGATGGTTCTTGGCCGTCTGGTAATCGTATTCGTCGTAATAGAGTTTGAGGATACCTTCCGCCGCCCCGGTCTTTTGGATGAAAGCCTCCGCCGAGCGTTGGATGTAATAGTCGTTGTCGCCGTAGAGCATCAAAGATTTGGGAAGATGGCCGGCGGCGAGAAGCTGATCGAATTCTCGTTTATACATGGCAACCCGTTCGGAGTCTTGGGATTCGCTCGGGATGGTACATTCAAGCCTCCTCCAGTAGATGGACCGCACGCTCGACCAGAACGAAAACTTTGGCTTGCGCGAGGTGGACGATGTTGGTTTGGGCTTCGATCCGATCGAAAAGGAGTAGATCGCTACGATCGCAGAAAATTCGCATACCCAGTGGGAATCGATCGGTCGTCGCGGCAGGGACTTGGGTGGTTTCGACGACGACGGCGTGCAGGATCGTCTCCTTGTGATCCTCGGCCCATCTGGCGTATTTGCGGGCCATGAAATCCCACTCTACGCGTGTCGCTTCCCGTTCGAGTTCGCTAATTTTGACGCAAAGGGGTTCGATGTTGCGCAGAATGTAGGCTTTGCGTTTTTCGTCATGGGCGAAAATCGCTTTGAGCAAGCGATGGAGCGTCAGGTCGGCATACCGTCGGATGGGGGAGGTGAAATGGGTGTAACGCTCGAATCCCAAGCCGAAATGACCGACGTTCTCATGGCTGTAGGAGGCCTGTTTTTGAGTCTGAATGATGAGCTGATCGACATAAGGTTCCACGCCCTTTTCGCGGGCGAGTTTCTGAAGTTCCAGGACGAGCGTGTGGAAATCTTCGGGGGGTGTTTCGGCGTAGATGCCGATCTTTCCCAGTTCGTCGATCAGTTTTTCGATACGCTCTATGGAGGGTGGTTCGTGGATACGAAAGATCCCGACGTCGAAATGTTCCGCCGCCGCTTTGTTGGCCAGCAGCATACAATCCTCGATCAGGGCATGGGAAGGGGTGGAAGTTTCGAGTCTCGTGTCGACCAATCGACCTCGATCGTCGAGCTGCATCCGCACTTCCGTGCTCCGAAAATCGTAGCCCTTTTCGAGACGCTTTTTGCGGAGGCGATCGGTGACGCTTTTGAGGGGAAAGAGAAATTGCAAGGTTCGACGATCCTCTGCCGGCGCGGCCGCGAAACCCTCCTCGAAATAGCGGTCGATCTCGTCGTAGTTGTAGCGTCGATCCGAGCGAATGATCCCTTCGAAAAAGGTATGTTTCGTCACATCCAACGAGTCGGGATCGAGTTGGAGCCGGCAGACGTAGGCCAGACGATCCACATGGGGTTTGAGGGAGCAGATGTTTTCGCTCAAGGCCCGTGGCAACATCGGGATCGACTTGTGAGGAAAATAGATCGAAAACCCTCGCGTCCTAGCTTCACGGTCGATGGCGCAATCGGGTGTGACGTAGTGGCTCACGTCGGCGATGGCGACGTGGAGAGTGTAGGTTTTGGGGTCGAAATGGATGGCGTCGTCGAAATCTTTGGCATCCACCGGGTCGATCGTGCAGAAGGGTAGGTGACGCAGATCGATACGTTCGGGATACAAGGAAGCGTCCACTTCGTCTCCCCAGGCGGTCGCTTCCCTTTCCGCCTCTTGGCTGAAGTGCTCCTTTTTGTTGAAAAGGGCCAACGAGATCTTTTCGTCCACCGACGGGTCGAGTAGATTGCCTAGAATCTGTGTAATTTTCGACGTACGGTTGTCGACTTGGAAGACGGTGTGTTCGGCAAGGGTCGAAATATCCTCGTGGAGCTCCATCGGCAGGTCGGTTTTGATATGGAAAGCGCCCAAGCCTTCTTCTGTATGTTTGATGTAGCCGATGGCGTAGACGAAGGCCGGCTGTACGACGGTCACCACTTTCGCGCTTGGACGTCCAGGGCGGCCGAAGAGACGGCGTACGATCACGTAATCTCCGTTTTTGGCGCCGTTGAGGTACTCCGGCGGAATCAGAAGATCCCGACCCGCCGCACCGATCAGTTCGGCGAAGGCGATACCGCTGGGTAACAGATCGATGGTCGCGGCACGGTATTTGGTGTCGAGGATGACTTCCCCGTCGTGCGCTTTGACGATGCCTTCTCGGATCAGCTCTTCGAGTAGAGGGAGGTACTCTTTTTCGATATCTTTTTTGAGGGCGCCCCGGGCGATTCGTGTCAGAAACGCCCTCATGGGCGAATTTTCTCGATGGCTTCGTGAAGGCTTTCGGCGTCGAGACCGAAACGGTCGGCTTTTTCGTAGGCGTTTTGGACGCACGATTCACATAGCGGTCGCGTGAGCGGAAGCGCCTCTTTGACGACATGGAGGATCTGGGTATGTCGACGGATCGATTCCTTCGCTTCCGAAGGGTCGCTCAGGTGGCGCATCATTTCGATCATCGTATCGCTGAATTGCCAATGTTTGAACATCAAAGCGGCGATCCATTCGCTCGTGATCCCCAGCATCTCTTTTTCGATACGCGCGAGATCTTCGGTCGTCTCCACGTGCGACACCGCCTCTTGGAACGCATCGCTCTTTCCCGCTTCGGAGAGTACGATGGCGGCGACGACTTTCCCTAACTCCATCAAAAGGGAGAGGGTCATCATCTCGGCTTGATGGCTCGTGATTTGAGGTTTGCCCCACTGCATCGTCAAGGCGTTCTGCAGCGACGAGACATCCATCAACTGTCGATGGGAGACGCCATAAGGTGAGAGATCGACCGGGAAGCTTTTGCGTACGGCGTAGGAGATGGCGAATCCTTGAATCGTCCCCATCCCGAAAAGAGAGACGGCCTGGTCGATCGATGTGATTTGGCGGCTGAAGCCATAGAGCGGCGAATTGGCCGCTTTGAGAATGTCGGCGGTGAACATCGGATCCTGCTGGACGATAGGGACCAACGCTTTGATGGTTCCTTCGGGGTCGTTGCAGATTTCCCGGACTTTGTGGACACTCTCGGGCAATGGTGGAAGGGATTTGATTTTTTTGATGATTTGTTCGGTCATGATCGGTCCATTCGATTGGTGTGTGAGACATTGTACAAAAGCGTGCCTTACAAATCCGTTACGAGACGTATGGGTTAATGAGCTTCAAAGCCCCTCTTGTCTATAATCACGCAAATTTCTAACGACAAAGGATCTTTCATGGCATTGAACGTCTATTACGACAAAGATTGCGATTTGAGTATCATCCGCTCCAAAAAGGTGGCGATGATCGGATTTGGAAGCCAAGGCCACGCCCATGCGGAAAACCTCCGAGACAGTGGCGTCGAGGTCGTGGTCGGTCTCAAAAAAGGCGGCAGCAGCTGGAAAAAAGCCGAGGCCAAAGGTTTCAAAGTCCTCGAAGTGGCCGACGCGGTCAAAGAGGCGGATGTAGTGATGATTCTGTTGCCCGACGAAGTGCAAGCCGAGGTGTACAAGAAAGAGATCGCCCCCCATCTCAAAAGCGGTGCGACGATCGCTTTCGGCCACGGCTTCAACATCCATTTCGGACGTATCCAGCCGGCGGAAGATATCAACGTCATGATGGTCGCTCCCAAAGCTCCCGGCCACACGGTTCGCAGCGAATTCGTCAAAGGGGGCGGTATCCCCGATCTGATCGCCGTCGAAAAAGATCCTAGCGGCAATACCAAAGAGTTGGCGCTCTCCTACGCTTCCGCCATCGGCGGAGGCCGGACCGGTATTATCGAGACGACTTTCAAAGACGAGACCGAGACGGACCTCTTCGGCGAACAAGCAGTTCTTTGTGGCGGTGTCAGTGCGTTGATCATGGCCGGCTTCGAAACCCTCGTCGAGGCGGGTTATCCCGAAGAGATGGCCTATTTCGAGTGTCTGCACGAGATGAAACTGATCGTCGATTTGATCTTCGAAGGCGGCATCGCCGACATGCGCTACTCCATCTCCAATACCGCCGAATATGGCGATATGGTGAGTGGTCCTCGGGTCATCAACGAAGAGAGCCGAAAGGCGATGAAAGCGATTCTCAAAGAGAT
>CAZORY010000130.1:0-4446 GCA_964582435.1 uncultured Campylobacterales bacterium | reverse complement strand
AACGCGTTCGTGCCGCTGGCCGAAATGTTCGGATACTCCACCGATCTGCGCTCCGCCACTCAAGGACGCGGTACCTATGCGATGGAGTTCGACCACTACGAAGAGGTTCCCAAAAACGTCGCCGACGAAATCATCAAGAAACGCAACGGGTAACCCGAAACTACTTGCAATCAAGAAGCGGATGCCGACAACGGACCCGCTTCTTTCATGAAACGACAAACGTTTCGATCCTCTTTCTACTTCTCCTCCTATCGTATGATCGACCCCGTAGCTCAGCAGGATAGAGCGACAGATTCCTAATCTGTAGGCCGCGCGTTCGAATCGCGCCGGGGTCACCACTATTTGAATGAAAAATTAAAAAAGAAAAATGAAAAAATTTTGCTACATTCGGTGCTTCCGGCTTCGCTATAATCTACGGTATGAACGATTTGAAAAATGAACTGATAGATGCGGTACGAAACGATCGTTTGCATGTGGCGACACGGTTGTTGGACGAGGGCGGTGACATCCATACGAGCGACGAAGAGGGACGGCCCCTGACGTGGCAGGCGATTCGACATGGTGCGAGCGCCGAAATGCTCGCTTTGTTGTTGGATCGCGGGGTCGATATCGCATGGACGACGGAAGAGGGTGTCGGATTGCTGGACGAGGCGGTGGAGCGCAACCGGCTCGATTTGGTGACACTTTTGATCGAACGCGGGTTGGATCCTTCCGAGACGAGGCGTCGAAGCGGTATGACCGCATTGATGCTGGCCGCCTCTTTCGAATATATGGAGATGATGGCGCTACTGGTGGATAAAGGCGCCGATCTCTTCGCGGAAGATTCGATGGGTTGGACGGCCGTGGAGTACGCTAGGCGGCTGGGGCGAACCCGCGCCAAAGCGTGGCTGGAAGAGAAGATGGAGAACCCTTTTTGACGACGATGGAAGAGACGCTGAGAGAGCTTAGAGGCAAGCGTGTGCTTTTTGTGGGGCAGACGCGTACGATGAGCGAAGAGGACATCGCCCTTTTTTTGGATCGCATCGGTGCCGAACGTGCCCAAAATATGGAGGAAGAGGGGATCGGAATGGTCGTGCTCGGGCGCTTGGTCAATCCCCTCGAAGAGGCCTTCGCCGACGAGCGGGAAAAGGATGGAATACCCGTCGTCTCCCTCGAGATGGTGGAGCGCCACTATGCGCGTACGATCGAACCCGCGACGCTGCTCGGGAGCCTCGCACTGTTCGCCAATCGCGAGCGGATCGTTAATCTACTCCACAATCCGGCGATCGACGACGAACTCTTTTGCGATATCCTCGCGCTCTACGACTGGCAAGATGTGGGGGTTTTCGAAAGCGACGAAAATCGCGACGTCGCCGGAACGATCGTCAAGCGTTTCTATCCCGAGATCGACAAAAACCACAATATCCAATACTCTCCCGTCGGCCCCTTTCTCGTGGCGGCTCAGAGCGATGTCGCTCCGTTGCTGGAGGCGATGGCGGGGATGCCTGACTATGCCATCACCCAGCGCAGCCAAGATCCCTGGATGCCACGCACTCTACATGAAGCGCTTTTGGGCAATCCCCATCTACCTCTACGCACACTCGAAAAGTTTCTAAAAAGCGACGACTTGCGTCTAGAAGGATTGGCGGCAGCCCATCCCGCTTTGCCCCGCGCGGAGCAAAAGAGGCTCGTCGAACGACAAGAGTGCTGGATCCACGAAGGATTGGCCCGCAACCCCAATCTCGATCCAGCGTTACACATGAGGCTTTTGAAAAGCGACAATCCTCAGGTGCGCCGGACCTTTTTGCGCGCTCAAAGACTTGATGACGAGACGATCGAAAGGATCCTCGCCGAGGGCAGCCCGGAGGATCGTCGAGCGTTAGGAGCCAATATACACCTTGACGAAGAGCAGGTGGCGCGGCTCCTCGAACACGGAGACGAGACCGTGGCCGAAGCCCTGGCGGCCAATCCGTCGTTATCGCCACACCATTACGAGATGTTGGCGGGTGAAGGGGATACGGCGTTGCTTCGAGTGTTGGCGGGAAATCCGGCAGTGCCTTCGGCGTTGTTGGAACGGTTGACGAGGGTACGCGACAAAGCGCTCTATCGCCGACTGGCCGCCAACCCTTCGATGCCCTCGTCTCGTCTTCGACAGTTCGCGAAGATCAAAGATCGGGAGATTCAAGCGGCATTGGCCGCCAATCCCTCGACACCGATCGAGATTTTGCTCGGTTTTCAGACCGACGGAGAGCTCAATCAAATCCTCAAGCGCAACGAAGCCTTCGGCGACTATATCCGACAGAATCTGGGAATGGCATGAAGCCGGAAGCGATCAAGCGAGCCGTCACCCATCTCGTGGAGGAGAGAGTTCCGATCTTTCTTTGGGGACCGCCGGGTATCGGCAAATCCTCCATCGTGCGTCAGATCGCCCAAGAGAAAGGGATCGGTTTCATCGATCTTCGTCTTTCGTTGCTCGATCCGACCGATTTACGGGGTATTCCGTTTTTCGATAGCGGCACCCGTCAGGCGGTATGGGCTCCCCCCGCTTTCTTGCCTCAAGAAGGTTCGGGCATTCTCTTTCTCGACGAACTCAACAGCGCCGCGCCGACGGTACAAGCGAGTGCCTATCAATTGATACTCGATCGACGGATCGGCGAGTACGAACTGCCTGCGCGTTGGGCGATCGTCGCCGCCGGCAACCGGGAGACCGATCGAGGCGTCGTCTATCGGATGCCCGCGCCGCTTGCGAACCGGTTCGTCCATCTGGAGATGGAGACGGACGTGGCGCAGTGGTGTCGATGGGCGATGGCGCAAGGTATCGATCCTACGATCGTCGGCTTCGTCAAAAATCGGCCCGATGCCCTTTTCGCGTTCGATCCCGCGTCGGCTCACCGAAGTTTCGCGACGCCGAGGAGTTGGGAGTATGCGGATCGCATCATCCGCTCCACCCCCGAAGAGGAGCTGCTGATGCCCCTGATCGCCGGGGCGATCGGTGAAGAGTTGGCGGCGGAGTTTCTCAGTTGGCGGGAGGCGGCGGGTGAACTGCCAGACATCGAAGGGATTTTACGGGGTGAAACGGTGACGATCCCCGAAGAGCCCAACGCCCTCTACCTGCTGGCCTCTTTGCTGCTGCACCGGATCACGCCCGAGACGCCGGTCCAGACGCTAGACGCTTTGTTGGCGTTCGTGATGCGTTTGCCTCCGGAGTTTTCGGTCATGGTGGTCAAAGGATTGCAGCATAAAGGGGTATTGCTGGAAAAGAGCAAACGCTTCAAAGCGTGGATCGCACGATTCGCCCATCTGTTGAGGTGACGGGATGGCCGATGAGCGATGGCGTGAGCTTTTCGAGCGGGCCAAAACTCGACTGATGGTACGAAGGCCCTATTTCGGGCTTCTGGCCTCGAGGCTCGATGTGCAAAAGAGCGACGAGGTGGGCAGTTGGCTAAGCGACGGCCGTATCTTGCAGATCAACGACGACTATTTCGGTCGCGTCTCTTCCGAAGTGGCGGAGTTCGCGTTGGCGAACAGCGTGATGCATCACGTCTTGGCGCACGAAGGTCGGCGGATGGGCCGGCAGGGGTGGCTTTGGCAGTTGGCCACCGATTACGCGATCAACGGGATGCTTCGCGACAATGGTTTCGAGATTCCCGAGGGGGCCAATTTCGACGAACGTTTCGCGGGTATGTACGCCGAAGCGATCTACGCCACCCTCAAAGACGAGATCAAAAACGAAGCGTACAGCGACGACGAAAGTCACGAAGAGGGCTTCAACGAACAGAACAAAAACCGCCAAAAAGAGCAGGCCCCGGCAGAAGAGAACCAGACGCGCCGTACCGAGCATCCTTTGCCACCCGCGGAACTCGATCCCGAGACGCTCGAATCGTGGGCCCGTGCGATGGAAGAGGCGCTGCGACGCGCCGAAGCGATGGGCGATCGTCCCGAAGGGCTGACACGGCTTTTCGCGCGGGATCGTCACCATAGGATCGATTGGCGAAGCGAACTCTATCACGCCATCGATCGCCACTACAAAAGCGACTACACCTATCTGCGTCCCAACAAAAAAATGATCGCTTCCGGTCTCTACCTTCCCGCGACCACGAGCGAACGGATGGTGCTCGCCGTGGCGATCGACAGCAGCGGCTCGGTGGACGAGGCGTTGTTGTCGCGTTTCGTCGGTGAGTTGGAGGGGTTGTTGCTCAGCTTCGAGCGGGTCGAAGTGGATCTACTGGTTTGCGACGCCAAGATCCAGAGCCTGCATACCTTCCGGTCGGGAGAGCCGCTCGATGTCGCCATCCAAGGAGGCGGCGGTACCGATTTTCGTCCCGTCTTCGATCATCTTATGCACCATCTGCCTCAAACGAATCTACTGCTCTACTTTACCGACGCCCTGGGCCGCTTTCCCGAAACGCCACCCCCTTTCGAGACGATTTGGGTCGTACCCGAAGGGTGTGACGTGCCGTTTGGGCG
>CAZORY010000129.1:0-4509 GCA_964582435.1 uncultured Campylobacterales bacterium | reverse complement strand
GTCTTCTTGATCGCTTCGAAGATCACGCCTCACCGGGACCTTTTCTTCAAAGACAGCGCCTGGCTCCTTTTTCCCGCCATCATCTTTCCACTCATGGTGATCGACGGCTCCCTGTCCCGACTGGATGGTTTTCTACTTTTCGCCATGATGGGCGCCTATCTTCTTTTTCTCCTCCAATCAGGAGGCGAAGAAGAGTTGGCGGAAGTGGACGAAACACTGAAACGAGAGCCTTTTGGGTGGCCCAAATCATTGGGGTTGCTTCTGGTGGGTTTCGTACTCGTCGTCGTCGGTGCCGACTACGCTATCGAGAGCGCCGCCAATATCGCCAGAGGGTTCGGTGTGAGCGAATGGATCATCGGTCTACTACTCGTCGCTTTCGGCACCAGTCTTCCGGAACTTGTCGTCAGTATTCAAGCCGCCCGCGCCGGTAAAGCGGACATGAGTATCGGTAACATCATCGGCTCCAACATGGCCAACACCTCCGTCGTCCTTGGATCGGCGGCGATGACCAGGCCCTTGCCTATCGATCTAGGGGCTAGCTCGTTCGATATATTTTTGATGATGGGCGTCACTTTGATGTTGGTCTTCATCACCGCCAATCGCCTCTATGCCAAGGCCTCCGGCGTGATGCTGCTCATCGTTCTGGCCATCTTTTTACAGCACGCCATCGGCTAAATCGGTATCGAACGCGACGCTCGCCCCGTGCTATCGTCGATCTCCGGTCAAATAGCCGTGGGCCACCAGCCAATCGTAAATCTTCTTCGCGATTGGCCCCGCCGCACTGCCGCCATGGCCGCCGTGTTCGACGAGAATCGTCACGATATATTGGGGATTGCGGTAGGGCGCGTAGGTCGTGAGCCATGCGTGAGATCGGTGGTAGTAGGCCAGTTCATCCTCTTTCATCCGCTTCTTCTCCTCCTGAGGAATCCCGATCACCTGCGCCGTTCCCGTTTTGCCGGCGATTTTCACTTTGGCGTCGTGTAGGGCACGATACGCGGTGCCTTTGGGATGGTTGCACACTTCGTACATCGCCCGGCGAATGATCGGCAAGGCTCTCTTCTGTCTCAACGTCAGCACCTCTCGACTCTCGCTCTTGACCGATCGGCCGGCCAACGATTTCGCCAAATGGGGGGTCGGTAATCGACCGGTCGCCAACAACGCCGTGTAGCGAGCGATCTGCATCGGCGTGACGAGCATATACCCTTGTCCGATGGCCGCGTTGAGCGTCTCGCCGATGTACCAGGGTTGTCCATATTTGTACATCTTCCAGTGTTTGTCCGGTACGACCCCGATAAATTCGTTGGGAAGGTCGATTCCCGTCTTTCGCCCAAGTCCCATTTTTCTGAGATCTTCGGCGATCTTGTTGATACCGGTCAACAAGCTTCCTTTGTAGAAGTAGACGTCGCAACTTTCACGAATCCCTTTGATCATATCGGTATCGCCATGACCTGCATGTTTCCAACACCGAAATTTATGTTTGACCGTTTTGCCCAGTTCAATGTAGCCTCGACAGAAGAATTTGGTATAGGGCGAAACCTTTTTGGAGTCTATGAACGCCAAAGCGACGCCCGGTTTGACAATGGAGCCAGGGGGATAAAGGCCGTGAATCAATTTGTTGGTAAAGGGGTGGTTGAGATTTTCGATGATCTTTTTCCACGCGCGACGACTGATGCCGCTGACGAAATCGTTGGGATCGTAGGCGGGAAAGCTACCGGCACTCAAAATCGCACCATCCGTACGCATCACGATGACGGCTCCCGTCTTCTTCTCCTTGGCGAAAATATTCGCGATAAATGCCTGCAAATCCATATCCAGATGGAGCGTGATATCGGTCTCCTCTTTGGGCGGAACGGTCTCCAAAACTGCGATCTGCTCGTTGAAAGCGCTCACTTTGACCTGTCGATATCCGGCTCGCCCTTCCAAAAATCGATTGTAATATTTTTCAAGGCCGCTTTTCCCTGCCACCATCGTCAATTTCACCGTCTCGTCGGCACCCATCTCTTTCTGGTTGGCTTTTCCCACGTAACCGATGACATGAGCGGTCATATCCCCGTATGGATAGTAGCGTTTCGTCGTCGGTTCGATATGGATATGAGCCTTCCTGGACAACTCCGTAAAGTGGGGAAGCAACTCTTCGTAAGGGACGAAGCGGACGACGGGGATCGGATCGTGACGATAAGGTGAATCGATATGACGATAACGACGGATCAACCTCGTAACGTTCAGATCGGGAAAATCTTTTTGCAAAGCGCCCACGGCCTTTGCAAGTTCATCACGCCTTTTCGACGAAGAGAGATGGGCGTCGATCAAAAGTTTGAATCCGATTTTGTTGATGGCGAGCGGTTTTCCATGTCGATCGAGAATCTCGCCGCGCACGGGTAGAATCCACTCCTTTTTGACGATGTTCTGTTTCGCCAACGTTTCGTAATAGGTATTGGATTTGACGGTGAGGTGATAGATACGCACCAACAGCACGATCCATACCAGCAGAAAGAAGAGGATGACCAGGCGAAGCTTCACAGCAACACCACTCCCACCACGTCCATCAACATGTAATAGATCAAGATAGAATCGTAGCTCACGACGCTTTGATGGATGATAGCGCCATACAGCCAAAGCATCCCAACGTAGAAGAGATCGAAAAGCACGACACTCACGAGATCGATCATCGAACGATTACGAAGAAAATAGGTGATTTTCGGATCGAAAAGAGCGAAAAAGGCGAACATGGCACTCCATAGACCATACAGCGGCAAACCCCACACCGATTCGAAAACGATCGCGTAAAGCATCCATAGAGCCGTCTCGACATAATCGCTTCGCAGCCACGCTTCCCGCCATTTGACATAAACGACACCCAGTAGCGGCGGTAGCAGCGGATACAAGGATGCGATCGCAGGATAGAAGAGCGCGAATCCCGCCAATCCTGCGAAATGGATCAGAGTTTTTTGATGAGAGATATTTCGTTGCACACGGGAAAATGGATACATTTGATACAGTCCGCCCAGATTTTGTGTTCGGGAATCGCCTCTTTGGGAATCTCGACGAAACCGAGACGTTCGAAAAAAAGCCCCATGTAAGTCAGTGCCAAAACTTCTTGGAGTTTCAGTCGGCGCCCCTCCTCCAACGCACGCTCGACCAAATGGCTGCCGATACGGTGATGCCGATACCCTTCGGCGACGATCAAACTTCGTATCTCACCCAGACGCATCGAATGGATATGCAAAGCCACATACCCGACGATACTCTTCGTTTCGGCATCCCTAGCCGTGATATAGGAGCGGATGTTGGTAGCTAGCTCATCGTCGCTGCGGCGTAGAATCACCCCTTCTTGCACCTCTTTCGCGACGATACGTTGCATCTGCGGGATATCGGTGAGTATCGGTTTGTCGTAGATTATCGGCACGAAGCACCCTTGACGGCGATATCGAAAATTTTACGCTCCAGTTTTTCGATACCTCGTTTTTTGAGGTTGGATACCAACAGGGCACCGGGATGGTCCCTCAACAGAGCACCCATCTCCTTTTGATTGAGTTTGTCCGACTTCGTGAAAACTTCCAAATAGCACTGATCCGGCCCCAAAAAGGATTGGATGTAGCGTTTGACATCTTCGTCGATCGGTTCGTTGGGGTGCCTGGCATCTCTTAGATGGATGAAAAGACGAATGGTGCGCCTCTTCTTGATGAACGCGTTGAGATTTTTCTGCCACTCCACTTTCATACTCTTGGAAACTTTGGCATAACCGAAGCCGGGAAGGTCGACGAAGTGAAGGGTATACTTCTCACCACTCTCCTCTTTGTAAACCACTTCGAAATAGTTGATAAGACGCGTTTTCCCGGGTGTCGAAGAGCTTTTGGCCAGATGTTTTCGGTGGGTCAGAGAGTTTAGAAGCGAACTCTTGCCCACATTGCTTCGTCCCATAAAGACCACCTCCGGTATCCCTTCCGCCGGTGCCTCTTCCAGGCTGGGCGCACTGGTGAGAAACGAAGCGTCGACGATTCTAGCGTCCATCGTTTTTCTCTTCGACTTTGAAGATGAATTTGACCGGTTCGTGAGCGCCCCCTTGGACACTCGCTTTGCCGCTCATCTTTTCCACGACGACCTTCTCTCCCGTTACGGTCCGTTGCATCTTCGGCTCCTTGAGCACGACATGACCGTAAAACTCATAAATCTGTTTCTGGGGTATATAGACCATCTTATCGGCCTCTCCCCGATAGAACTGCCCGGTCTTCATATGAATGGCGAAAGCGGTTTGACCGATCGCCTCGTATCGGATCGGTTTTCGCTTGGCATCGAAGTGGACGATGACACGGGATGCATTGAGTTCGTCGTTGCCTTTTTTCATATGGACATGTCCGAGAAATTTCGTCACCCGTTCCCCTTCGTCGGCTTCGAAACGGTCCGAAACGATCGTCACCTCTTCCGCGACCGCGTAGGATACCATCGTCGTCAACATCACAGCCCAAAGTACTCTTTTCACTCTCTATCCTCTTCGGCGATTTTCGCATG
>CAZORY010000128.1:0-4542 GCA_964582435.1 uncultured Campylobacterales bacterium | reverse complement strand
CCGATGCCTCGAACTCTTTTTACGTCGCTTTTTCACGCAGCAGTCCAAGCGACGTTGTATGCCCGATGGTCCGAAAGTGGGTACGATCGCACTCTCCCCAAGGGGCGATTGGCGAATGCCCAGCGACGCCAGGGTCGAAGTGTGGCTGGAAGCGTTGAAAGATGGGCTGGAAGAAGACGTGGACGGGCACGCATAAAACGTCAAAAAAGGAGCTTGAAATTGAACAAATGGTTGCTGTCGATTCTCTTCGCCGTCACTTTGGTAGGGGCGGAAAACGGCATGATACGTTATCAGAGTCGCTTCGCCGTCGACGAAACGGCCAAACGGCTCGTCACCGCGGTACGGGCCAAAGGCGCGACGGTCTTCAAAGTGGTGGACCATGCCGAAGGGGCGCGGAGAGTGGATATGAAACTGCGGCCGATGAAGCTGGTGATTTTCGGCCATCCGAAAATGGGAACCCCTTTGATACGCTGCGCTCCGACGATTGGGCTGGATCTTCCCCAGAAGATGTTGATCTACGAAGAGGATACGAACCGCACGTTCGTACTCTACAATTCGCCGAAGTATCTTTTTTGGCGACACGGTGTCGATGTCAACTGTTCGGCTGCCCTGCAGCGGAAATTGGAAAAGGTGTTGCAAGGTTTGGCCAAAACGGCGGCGGGGATCGAATAGGCGATGCTGGTCCATATCTGTTGTAGTGTCGACAGCCACTATTTTCTTCAACGTTTGAGAGAGGATTTTCCCGACGAGCGACTGGTGGGTTATTTCTACGACCCCAACATCCATCCCTATAGCGAATATCGTCTCCGTCTTTTGGACGTGGCGCGCAGTTGCCGCCGGTTGGGTGTCGAGCTGATCGAAGGGCCCTACGATTACGAAAAGTGGCTGCAGAGTGTTCGAGGGCTCGAGAACGAACCTGAAAAAGGGGCCAGATGTAGCGTCTGCTTCGACCGCCGATTCGCGATGAGTGCCAAAAAGGCCCGAGAACTTGGCGAAAAACGTATGACCAGTACGTTACTCACCAGCCCGAAAAAGTCGATCGCCCAGCTTCGTGAAGCGGGGGAGCGGATCGCCGAAACCGAAGGGGTTCAATTCGTCACCGTCGATTACCGTATCGGTGGCGGTACCCAGCGCCAACAGGAGGAGGCGAAAAAGGCGAAACTTTATCGTCAGGATTATTGCGGATGCCTTTTCGGGTTGCGCCAACAACGAGAGCAGCAATCTCGATTGGCCGACGAACTTTTTAGTCCGGTCGACGGAAGGGTCTTGCCTGGTTCGATCGAAGAGCGTCTCGATCTGTACGAACGACGCCTCGCCCTGGAAGAGGAGGGGCGGCCCTATCGCATCGTGCGTCAGAAGTTTCTCAACTGGCGCCTTCAATATGGATGGCTCAAGCGTAGAAAGTCGGTCCTGCCCGCCCATATTCTTCCCTTTTCCGTCATGAAACGTCGCTACACCAACGGCAAAATCGAATTCGAACACGACGCCCTTCACTACTTCAACCGTGAGGAGATTCGTTTCATGTCGTTGGCTCGCTACAACGAATTGACGGGGAGGGATTATCCCGACGTGAAACGTCTCATCTACGAACCGCCCCCGTTCGAAGAGGAGATGGAGATTCGTCAGAAGGTCGGGCTTGGATTGTGGGATCTTTCCCCTCTCATTGTCGTCGATGAAATACCCGAAGGCAAGCTCGAAATCTTAATCGAAGCGCAGACTTATCGGGATGTCAGAGAAATATTAGTCCCTTTGTGATAAAATCACCCAATTTTCAAGCCAAGGAACGTGGATGCTCGATGTCGTAGAGATTCAGAATATTCTTCCCCACCGTTATCCCTTTTTGCTGGTCGATCGGGTCGTGTCCGTCGTACATGGCACCTCGATCGAAGCGTACAAAAACATCTCGATCAGCGAGCCGGTCTTTCAAGGTCATTTTCCTGGGCATCCCATCTATCCAGGCGTGATGATCATCGAGGGTATGGCTCAAGCCGGCGGGATTCTCGCCTTTCAAAGCATGAACGAAGCCGAACAGGCCGACACGGAAGATAAAGTGGTCTATTTCATGAGTATCGATCGCTGTAAATTCCGCCATCCCGTCCGCCCCGGCGATCGTCTCGTCTACAAACTCAAAGTGCTCAAACACAAAGGTCCCATTTGGGTTTTGGACGGACAGGCATTCGTCGAGGATAAATTGGTGGCCGAGGCCGAGCTCAAAGCGATGATCGTGGATAAGTGATGGCCGTCACCATCCATCCCCATGCGATCGTGGAAGAGGGGGCGCAGCTAGGTACCGACGTACAGATCGGCCCTTTCGCCTACGTTTCGTCGAAGGCTACCATCGGAGACCGTACGACGATCGGTCAGGGGGCGCGCATCGATGGAGAGACGACGATCGGTTGCGACAACCGCATCTTCAGTCATGCCGTCATCGGTTCGATACCCCAAGATCTCAAATATCGGGGCGAACCGGTGCAGCTCATCATCGGCGATCGAAACATCATCCGCGAATTCACGCTCATCAATCCCGGGACCGAAGGGGGCGGTGGCGTCACCCGTATCGGCGACGAAAATCTATTGATGGGATATGTCCATGTGGCACACGACTGCCTCATCGGCAATCGTTGTATCTTCGCCAACGCCGCGACCCTCGCCGGACACGTGGAGATCGGCGATGGTGTCGTCGTCGGGGGCATGACGCCGATCCATCAGTTCGTCAAGATCGGTGATTTGGCGATGATCGCCGGTGCGTCGGCGCTAAGCCAGGACGTCCCTCCCTATTGCCTGGCCGAAGGCAATCGTGCGGTTTTGCGCGGTCTCAATCTCACGGGCCTGCGTCGCGCCCTGCCCAGAGAGAAAATCGATCCTATCAAGCAGGCTTACAAAGAGCTTTTCGAGCGGGGAAAACCGCTGAAGGAGACGGCCCGTAAGCTACTGGATAGCAGTGAGAGTGAGGAAGTGAAAACGATGTGCCGATTTATTTTGGAAACCAAACGGGGTATCCCGTTCGAGAGGAAAATCAATGAACAGTAGAAGCTGCAGTTTCTGTGGCGCCAAAGAGAGCGTCGAAAATCCGCTATTGGCGGGCAACAACGTCTATATCTGTAAAAATTGCGTCGTTTCGGCCTACAAAATCCTTTTTGGAGAGGTCGAAGAAGAGGGAGAGATCGTCGATCGTGAGCTGATGACGCCTAGAGAGTTGAAGGCGGCACTCGACCAGTACGTCATCGGCCAAGAGCGGGCCAAGAAGATTCTCTCCGTCGCCGTTTACAACCATTACAAACGGATCTTCAAGCAAGGAACGATCGAGGACGACGATACGGAGATTTCCAAATCCAACGTATTGTTGATCGGCCCCACCGGGAGCGGCAAGACGTTGATGGCCCAATCGATCGCCAAATTCCTCGACGTTCCGATCGCGATCGCCGACGCGACGAGCTTGACCGAAGCCGGTTATGTCGGTGAGGATGTGGAGAATATTTTGACACGCTTGCTTCAAGCGGCCGACGGCGATGTCAAAAAGGCCGAACGGGGTATCGTCTTCATCGACGAAGTGGACAAGATTTCGCGCCTCAGCGAAAATCGCTCCATCACGCGTGACGTGAGCGGCGAAGGGGTCCAGCAGGCCCTGCTCAAAATCATCGAAGGCAGCGTCGTCAACATTCCGCCCAAAGGGGGGCGCAAACACCCCAACCAAGATTTCATCCAGATCGATACATCCAATATCCTCTTTATCTGTGGGGGTGCCTTCGACGGTCTCGCCGATATCATCAAGCGTCGGCTGGGGGGTAATGTCCTAGGATTCAACCAGGAGAAACGTTCCAAAACGGACGACGAAGCGATTTTGAGTTACGTCGAGTCCGACGATCTGGTGGCCTACGGTCTGATTCCCGAGCTTATCGGCCGTCTGCATGTGCTCGCGACCCTCAACGAGATCACGAAAGAGGATATGGTCCGTATCTTGACCGAACCCAAAAACGCTCTGGTCAAGCAGTACAAGAAACTGTTCGCTATCGACGATGTCGAACTCACCTTCGAGCCGGCCGCCCTGGCGGCGATCGCCGATCTTGCGATCGAGCGCAAAACGGGCGCACGAGGGCTTCGATCCATCATCGAAGAGGTGATGGTCGACATCATGTACGATTTGCCCGAATATGCCGGCTACGAGATCGTTATCACCGAAGATGTGGTCAAGCATGGGGCGGAGCCTGTGCGTATCAAAAAAACGAAAAAGAGTGCGTAAATGTTCTTGGACAAACTGATCGGTGTCTTCTCCAACGACATGGCGATCGACTTGGGCACCGCCAACACGCTGGTGTTGGTCAAAGGGGAAGGCATCATCATCAACGAACCCTCCGTCGTCGCCATCCAAAGCAATAAAGCCGGGCACGAAAACGTACTGGCCGTCGGTCACGAAGCGAAGGAGATGGTGGGTAAGACCCCCGGCAACATCCGTGCCGTGCGGCCTATGAAAGATGGAGTGATCGCCGATTTCGACATCACCGAAAAGATGATCCGCTACTTCATCGAAAAGGCCCACCACCG
>CAZORY010000127.1:0-4573 GCA_964582435.1 uncultured Campylobacterales bacterium | reverse complement strand
TTCTAAACTTTTGGATGATGGGATCGAGGCCTTTGGCAAGCGATGGTGGCTGATTGATACGGGTGTACCCCATCTGGTCGCTTTCGAAGAGGACATCGAACGTTTCGACCTAGAGCGAGCCAGACAGTTACGACAACGTTTCGATGCCAATGTCAACATCGTCGCACTGGATGGTGACCTATTGCGTGTGCGTACTTACGAACGGGGAGTCGAAAATGAAACGCTCGCATGTGGAACGGGAATGGCCGCTTGCTTCTACCGGGCCAACAAAGAAAATAGAGTGGGCGAGAAAGCGACGGTCGTTCCATCCAGTGGCGAGCGGCTGGAACTCGCCGTCAAAGGAGACACATTGACACTTAAAGGGGCCGTGCGCCATATCTTCGATGCGCACTTGACGATTAAGATGGACGGAGTGATATGTTGAAACGAATGATGACGGGATTTTTATTGACGCAGCTTGTTTTGTGGGCCGATGTCGTGAAATCTTTCCCGAAAACCTACTATACGATCAAAGAGACACAAAAGCAGAAAAAAGTTTTCGTTCAGATCCTTTACCCCCTCGTCGTAAGGGCTGAAGAAAGGATCAAGAAAGAGCGGGCATTTGTCGTAAACTTTTTTGACAAGTTGGAGAGTGGCCGGATCGTCACGCCTATCGAGCAGCAACGACTCGAGGCCCTTGCCAAAACCTATCGGATCAAGAAGATCTACGACAAAGAGGCCTATTTGAAAAAGATCGATACGATTCCCGTGTCCTTGGTGTTGGCGCAAGCTTCCATAGAGAGCAATTGGGGCAAAAGCCGTTTCGCTCGGGAGGCCAACAATCTTTTTGGGGAGTGGACATGGGGCAAAAGAGGTATCGTTCCTCGACACAGAGCGCCTGGTAAAACCCACAAAATCAAGATCTTCGACTCCCTCGAAGATTCGATCGCTTCTTATATGAGAAACCTCAATCGCCACTGGGCGTATGCAGAATTCAGGGAAGCGAGATACAGTGCCAGAAAGGCCGGCAAACCTTTCGATGGTTTTACCGCCGCCGCTTATCTACTAAGGTATTCGGAACTTAGGGAAAAATATACCCGTATGGTGCAGGAAGCGATCGCCAAAAACGATTGGAATCTTTACGATGGCGAGAATGCGACTCCATCCGTTCCCCACGGCAACGAAACGGCCTTTCTCACCTTGCGCCGCCGTGTCGCATCTTTCTGATCGCTACAAGCCCGCCTCTTTGATCGCTTCCGCTTGGTAGTGAGCGATCAGGGGTTCGATGATCTCATCGAGTAGTCCCCCCTCCATGATCTCGTTCAAGCGATAAAGGGTCAATCCGATACGATGGTCGGTGATACGGTTTTGAGGGTAGTTGTAGGTGCGAATGCGTTCGCTGCGATCACCCGATCCGACCTGGGATTTGCGTTCGGCGCTGCTTTGGGCGAGCTGCTCTTGTAGGTACTTTTCGTAAACTCTGGCTTTGAGGATTTTAAGCGCCTTCTCTTTGTTTTTGTGTTGGGACTTTTCATCCTGCATCGCGACGACGATGCCGGTGGGAATATGGGTGATGCGCACCGCCGAATCGGTCGTGTTGACCGATTGGCCGCCATGACCGCTAGATCGGTAGACATCGATCCGAAGATCGTTGGGGTCGATCTGCACATCCACATCTTCCACTTCGGGTAGGATCGCGACGGTGACGGCCGATGTATGGATGCGTCCTTGGGATTCGGTCGCCGGGATTCGTTGGACTCTATGGGTCCCCGCTTCGTATTTGAGGCGGCTGTAGACCTGTTCGCCTTTGATGAGAGCCACGATCTCTTTGTAGCCGCCCGCCTCGCTTTCGCTGGAGCTTTCGATCGCTATTTTCCAACCTCTATTTTCGGCGTATCGGACATAGGTTTTGAAAAGATCACCGACAAACAGCGCCGCTTCGTCACCACCCGTACCGGCACGAATCTCCAGATAGATATTTTTGTCGTCGTTGGGATCTTTAGGGATCAACAAAAGTTTGATCTCGTCGTTCATCTTTTCTAGTTCCGGCTCCAACTCTTTGAGCTCCTCGGCGGCCAGTTCGCCCAGTTCCGGGTCGCCTAGAAGGGATCTGTTCTCCTCGATCGCTTCTACGGTGGCGATATAGGCACGCGCCTTCTCTACGAGAGGTTCCAGGTCCGACTGCTCTTTGCTGAGCGATGTCATCTTTTTGATGTCGGAGGTGATTTCTGGTGAACTTAAAAGACGGTTGATCTCTTCGTAGCGTTCGATAAACGGTAGTAGTTTTTCTTTGAGCATGACGACGCTTTATGTTGGTTTGGCGGGGAAGAGGTCGAGGGGTTGCCGGCGTAGAAGCCGGCGAAAACGTTTTAGGCGCTAAGCGCGTTGACTTTTGTTTGCAGACGACTCACTTTGCGGGCCGCCGTGTTTTTCTTGAGAATCCCTTTGCTGACATACTTGTGAATCTCGCGGTTGGCGACTTTCATCGCTTCGACCGCTTTCTCTTTGTCGCCCGTTTCGACGGCAGTAAGGACCGCTTTGGTGATGTTTTTGATACGGGTTTTGTAGTAGCGATTGCGTGCCGTTCTCTTGGCGGTTTGTCGGATACGCTTCAGTGCGGATTTGTGATGTGCCATATGGTATAATCCTTGTCTTGAGAAAATTTTGGGGAATCATAGCTTAAAGTTTATTAAATTTAAATTAAATGTAAGATTTCCGAAGAAGGGTGTGGTATGAGACTTTTTGGGACCGATGGCGTCAGAGGGTTGGCCGGCAAAGAGTTGGATGCTTTCGTGGCGATGAAGCTGGCGATGGCTGCTGGTGTTTTTTTTAGGAAAACGGCTAAAACCAATAAAATCTTGGTCGGAAAAGATACGAGACGAAGCGGTTATATGATCGAAAATGCCTTGGTCAGCGGCCTTACGGCCGTGGGATACAATGTGATCCAAATCGGTCCGATGCCGACACCGGCCATCGCTTTCTTGACGGAAAACATGCGTTGTGACGCCGGAATCATGATCAGTGCCAGCCATAATCCCTACCAAGACAATGGGATCAAATTTTTCGATGCCCACGGAGACAAATTGGGTGAAGAGGCGGAAGAGGCGATAGAAACCAATTTTTTCGATACCGAATTGTTAAGAAAAGAGCAGAAGACGGGTCGGGAGATCGGATCCTCGAAACGGATCGACGACGTGATAGGACGCTATATCGTTCAGCTTAAAAACTCTTTTCCCACCGATATGACCCTCAGCGGCGTACGGGTCGTATTGGACACGGCCAATGGTGCGGCCTACAAAGTTGCGCCCACCGTTTTCGAAGAGTTGGGGGCAGACGTGATCGTCATCAACAACAAGCCCAACGGTTTCAACATCAACGACAAATGCGGCGCGATGCATCCGGATACGTTGGCCGAGAAGGTCAAGGAGTACCGTGCCGACATCGGATTCGCTTTCGATGGCGATGCGGATCGGCTCGTCGTGGTGGACGAAAAGGGCCGTCAGGTCGATGGAGACAAGCTCATCGGCGCGTTGGCGCTTTATATGCAAAAAGAGGGACGCTTGCTCAACGACTGCGTGGTAGCGACCGTCATGAGCAACCAAGGTTTCGAAGATTTTCTCAAGCGTCATGGTATCCGTCTGGTGCGATCGAACGTAGGGGACAAATATGTCCTGGAGGCGATGAAAAGAGAGGGATGTGTATTGGGCGGTGAGCAGAGCGGTCACGTCATTTTTGGTGAGTATGCCAAAACGGGAGACGGTCTGGTCACGGCGTTGCAGACGATCGCACTGATTTTACGAAGCGGGAAAAAAGCCAGCGAAGTGCTCGATCCATTTACGCTCTATCCCCAGAAGTTGGTCAATCTCCACGTATCGGAAAAGAGACCTCTCGAAACGATTGAGGGCTTGGCGCAGATGGAAGCGGCTTTGGAAGAGGAAGGATTGCGTTCCCTGATTCGTTACAGCGGTACCGAGAACAAACTGCGTATTCTTCTAGAAGGCAAGGACACCGAGCGGATCGAACATTGGATGGAAGAGCTCAAAAACTTTTTCAAAAAAGCGTTGAATGCTTAGAAATTGGTCGATCTTTGGCATAGCCATGGTCGGCGCCTTGCTGGTCGATCAAGGGATCAAGCAAATTTTTCTTGCCGGTTGGCGGTGGGATAGCCGCTGTATCTCTTTGCATCTTGTTTTCAATACAGGGGTCGCCTTTTCGATGTTCGCTTTTTTGGGCCCTTGGCTAAAATGGTTGCAGCTTTTGTTGCTGAGCGTCGTGTTGGGCGTCGTCGTGCACGGAAACTATCTGCGCCGTTACGGGATACCGATTGGAATCCTTTTCGGTGCAGGTTTGAGCAATGTGATGGATCGATTCGCGCATGGCGGGGTGGTCGACTATGTCGATTGGCATTGTGGCTTCGATTTCGCCATTTTCAACGCGGCGGACGTAATGATCGATTTGGCGGTTTTGTGGATATTGGTTTTAAATTTTAAGAAAAATAAAATGAACGAACCTGTATAATTCCGCTACCTCAAACAGGTCGCGTAGCTCAGTTGGTAGAGCACTACCTTGACATGGTAGGGGTCACAGGTTCAAG
>CAZORY010000126.1:1160-4581 GCA_964582435.1 uncultured Campylobacterales bacterium | reverse complement strand
CGTAGGGGCCCTCTTTGACGACGAGATGATCGACGTTGTTGGCCAGCACATGGGAAATGGGCGGATCCATACGGTTGGGACATCCACCGTAGAGTTTGCCGCCGTCGATCAGAAGGTTGATATTGTCTTTTCGCATCCCCCGAAGGGCGATATCGTTGGCGATCCCGCTCCGCCGGATCAACTGTACGTCAGGATCGATTTTGTGAAGTGCATCGGCCAAATCCGCCGATCGCACCTCTTCACCCGCTACATTTTCGACGACCGATGTCGTACCACTTCCGACCACGTCGATCGTCTCCATCCGAACCTCATCGCCCATCAACAAAGCTGAAGCCGCCAATGAGAATAACGCCACACCTATCATCTTTCGTCCCATCGTCTCATCCTTGTATACAACTTTGACGAAATTATAAATGACAGGTGTTAATGATGTGTTAATTCAAAAAAAGAGGGTTGCGATAGGAACGGACCTATCGCTGAATCATGGCGAGAAACTCTTCGAAGACGTAGCGGCTGTCGTGAGGTCCTGGAGAAGCTTCGGGGTGATGCTGGACGGACATGCTCGGATCGTCGTGATATCGAACCCCTTCGATCGTACCGTCGAAAAGGTTGACGTGGGTCACGTCCGCGATTTCCGTAATCGTGTCGGGCACGTTGTAGTTGTGGTTCTGAGCCGTGATCTCCACGGCACCCGTCTTTTCGTTCTTGACCGGATGGTTACCGCCATGATGACCGAATTTGAGCTTGTAGGTTTCGTACCCATGGGCGATACTGAGCAGTTGATGCCCCAAACAGATCCCGAACATCGGCACTTTGGCATCGATCAGCGCTTTGATCTTGGCCTGCTCCTCTTCGAGAATCAGCGGATCGCCAGGCCCGTTGGAGAGGAAAACGCCATCGATCTCTTTTCGCTCGTAACGGTCGATCAGCGTTTCCGCCGTGACGGTATGAGGGACGACTTCGACCGCCATGCCCGCTTCCGTCAATTCGTTGAGAATGTTACGCTTGACGCCAAAATCGAGTGCCACGATTCGGGCTTTGGGCGTGCCAGGATCGTTGTAGCGAAAAGTTCTAGCGTCGTAACGCCCTTGGGTATGACGGTAGGGGGTTTGGGTACTTACCGCTTCGATGTAGTTGATCTCGTTGATCCGCGGCGACGACGCCAATCGGCGCGCCAACGCCTCTTTATCGGAAATCTCCGTCGAAGCGATCATCATCATCGCCCCCTCTTTTCTGAGCGTTTTGGTCAGAAAGCGGGTATCGATATCGCAGATTCCCAATACGTCGTAGCGCTCGAGAAGGGTATGGAGCGGCTCTTCACTTCGGAAATTGGAAGGTGCGCTCTGGTATTGACGAACGATAATCCCTTGACACCACGCGCCCTGCGACTCCATATCTTGCTCGTTGCAACCGACGTTGCCGATCTCAGGCATCGTGAATGTGACGAACTGCCCGGCATAGCTCGGGTCGGTGACGATCTCCTGATAGCCCGTCATCGAAGTGTTGAAAACGATTTCGCCGACCTTCGTCCCTTCGGCGCCGAAACTTTTCCCCTCCAGAAAGATCCCGTTTTCCAGATAGAGCCAAATCGGTCGCATCACATCATTCCCCGTCGGCGCAGTTCCTCTTCGTAGAGGCGTTCGAAAATCAAATCGTACTCCTCGGTACCGGGAATCAATTTGCGTTTGTAGTGGGATATTTTTTCCAATACCGCATCTTCGATCGCCTCGAAAGATTGCATATAACTCTCGATCGCTTTGAAGATGACGCCTCTGACCTGGTTTTCGTTGACACTATAGTCGATCAAATCCTCTTCCCAAAGTTCGTTCAATATCTTGTGGGAAAGATCGTTGTAACGCTCTTCGTGATTGAGGATCACGCCATATTCAGGCGCCAAACGCTTTTTGATCATCCAAAAGAGTTGCCTCACATCAGCTCGCATGAACTCGATCTCGTCCTCTTTCTCTTCGATCAATTCGTTGATACGCTCTTCCAGCGCCCGCTCGTTCTTGATATCCGCTTCGATCACCTCCCGGGCCTTTTCGATGACCGGTTCGATCCCCCGTTTGATCTCGACGAACGGCGCGTTGGCCAGATCGATACCGATCTTGTTGGCGATATAAGGGGCATGGGCAAGACTCAGTTTCATGTCACGTGCCTTTGGGTCCGTTTCGGACGAAGTTTGAAAAGAGTTTAGCAAAAATTAGGTAAGCGAGCGCTTAGTGGCGAATCGATCGAGAGTCGTCAGTGGATGGTCGCAGAGACCGGGGCAAATCTCTTCTACTCTTTTGGGCTCTCATCACCCTCTAGAAGTAGAGTGATTTTGGAGGCTTGTGAGGGATCCATCTTCGCCAAAATCTGACCGACGGTTTTGGGTTTGAGCGATTGCAGAATCGCCGCCGCCTTCTGCGGAGGCATTCGTCCCATGATTTCGGCGGCGGCGGAAGCTTTCATCTTGGCATAGGTTTGGGCCACTTTGTCGGCCTTGGCCTTTTTGATCGCTTCGAGGGTTTTTCGATTCTCCTCCAAAAGCGCTTCGATCTGCCGTTTGCGTTGTTCGATTTTGGCCAGTGTGGCGTTGAGATCGGCTTCCCGTTTAGCCAGTACCGCCTCTTTCTTTTTCATCATCGCTTCGGTGGCATTTTTGAGAGCTTCGTAAGCCTGCCTGGCTTCGTCGATCTCTTCGAGCTTGAGCTCGAGTTCCTGTTTGCGCTCTTCGAAGATTTTGTTGCACTCGATCGGCTGTACGTTTTGGGCGCCCCAGAGCCATAGAGGTAGAAGTAGCCAAAGCCAAGGATGTTTCACGCGTCCCCTCCTCTTCGCTCGGGCCGATCCCGCCAAAATCTCTGCGAAGCGATCTCGTCGAGTCGCTCCCTCGCTCTTCGTTCTCGTTGCTTCAAAAGCTTCTCTAGCACCTGGGACTCGATACTCTTGGCTTGCTCGTAGGCGATGTGAGCCTGTTTCAACGCCGCCTGCATCGCTTCTACATGACGCCATGCGGCCGCGATCTGCAGATCCAGCGCCGCGATCGCCTGCTGCAAAGCGCGACGCTGGGCCACGACGGCACCCATCTGACGACCCACTCCCTCCTTCGGAGGCTCGATCGCCCGCTCCTGGGCGCGCAGGACCTCTTTTCGATCCTGCAAAATTTGCCATTGGGCATTCGCCTGGGCCAGGGCTAGCTCCGCTTGCTCGAATTGTCGTTTTCTGAGCTTTCTGAGCGCTGTGAACCTGGCCGCCACCCTCGCTCCTACCTGATAATCGTGTCGTCGCGGTCCGGGCTCGTGGAGATGATCCCCACCCGAACGCCACTGACTCGTTCGATCGTTTCGATATAGGCTTTGGCCGAGTCGGGCAACGCCTCGTAATCGGCAATCCCCTCCACCTTTTCCCAACCCGGAAAGGTTTCGTAGATCGGTTT
>CAZORY010000126.1:0-1060 GCA_964582435.1 uncultured Campylobacterales bacterium | reverse complement strand
CCGAACTCCTCACTGGGAAACGGACCGTTGCCGACCCGCGTACAGTAGGCTTTCGCGATACCGGTGACCTGACCGATCTGCTTGGGCGAAACTCCCATGCCGGTACAGGCACCGCCGGCGACGGTGTTGGAACTGGTCACGAAAGGATAGGTGCCGTGGTCGATATCGAGCATCGTGCCTTGGGCCCCTTCGAGCAGCACCCGTTTACCCGCCGCCAAATCGCGCCAAATCATCTGCGTCGTGTCGGTAATGAAGGGCATGAGCGCCTCTTGGTATCGCGACAAATCCTCTTTGAGCCTTTCGCCGTCGGGGATCTCGACCCCCATCGCATCGAAAAGCGGACGGTTCTGTTTCAGATACTCCATCACCTTCTCGTGCAGGGTCGCCACATCCGCCAATTCACCCACTCTGTGACCGGCGCGGGAAATTTTGTCGGCGTATGCCGGGCCGATGCCCCGGCCCGTCGTTCCGATCGCCTTGTCGCCTCGCATCCGCTCTTTGGCTTGATCGATCATCTGATGATAAGGCAGGATCAGATGGGCTTTGTCGCTGAGCCAGAGTCGGCCTTCGAGATTTTCAAACTGCGCCATCTCCTCGATCAAATTGGCGGGGCAGACCACGACGCCGTTGCCGATGATATTGACCGCCTCAGGATTCAAGATCCCCGACGGAATCAAATGTAGCGCATACTTTTTGCCGTCGGTGACGATCGTGTGGCCCGCGTTGTGACCGCCGGCGAAACGGGCCACCACGTCGAAACGCTGAGCCATCATATCGACGATCTTCCCTTTACCCTCGTCGCCCCACTGCAATCCGACTATCAAATCTGCCTGATTCATTCACTCGTCCCTTCACGGGCGACTTCGATCAACGCATCCGTATAGAGCGCGAATCCCGCCGCCGAAATATCGTCGTTGATAAAATGTCCACCGCTAGCCAGCGGCGTGTTGTCGATGAAACATCGGAAAAAGAGGCCGTCGTAGTAACGCATGTCCGCGTAGTATAGAGGCGCCAATACGCACTCGCCGCAGCCGCACGCGGCCACCAACTCCCCCATCCG
>CAZORY010000125.1:0-4624 GCA_964582435.1 uncultured Campylobacterales bacterium | reverse complement strand
AAAACGGGAGACGTAGAGTGCTAGAAGCATGGCGAGCACGATACTGCCTACGCCTACGATCCAGAGTATCGATCGGTACCAGAGCACCTCGTTTTCGTTTTGGGCGATGATCTTTTTTTGGAGTTGGAAAACGTATCGGTGCAGTTGATCCAACGATGTGAGAATTTCGTTTTGCACCGATTCGATGTTCGTACCCTCCCCTTGGCCTGAGAGGATGAGGGTGTGATAACTTTTCAACGCGTCTTTTATACGATCGAGTTGTGCTTTGATCGAGTCGTCGATATCCTCTTGAAAGATCTTTTCGAAAAGTTTTTCGATCGTTTCGATCTTGTCGATGTAATCTCTTTTGGTCTCTGCGTTGCCACTGGCGAGGTACTCTTTGGCTCGTGCGATACCTTCGAGCATGTTCTTTTCGGAGGTGGCGACATCGGCGATCGTACGATCCGTGGCTTTGATCTGTGTGATCGCGTCGTTGGAGCGATGCATGGCGAACAACGAGACCGCGGCCATCAGAAGCAAGCCGGCCAGTACGCCGCCAAAGGAGAGGATCAGAATGTTTCGAATGGACATGTTGTGCATCTTTCCGCCTTGTTAAAGGGTTTGTCATCAACGCTTTAAGAAAGCTACTTGAATGATGAACGCTTTTGAAGCGTCATTCGCATTTAAAATCGACGAAAAAAGTGAATCATCAAGCTTGATTGGGGGCAAAAGAGGGGCAGGTCGTGGAGATCCGATTCGGGCATTGGCATCAAACGATCTCCAGGACGTTCGTCGGACGGCCGAGGTAGTAGCCTTGACCATATTCGATATCGAACTCTGCCAACCGTCTGGCTTGCTCTTTGGTCTCGATGCATTCGACGATCGTCTCCAGTCCCAGGGATAGACTCATGTCGCGTATGAAATGTAGAATGGTTTGAGTCGACGGAGAGGCTTCGAAATTGGCCGTCAACGAGCCGTCGATCTTGAGGTATCCCAGTGCCCCTTGTTCGGCCAGTTTGAGGACGGTGTTAAGAGAGCTGTACCCGGTGCCGAAATCGTCGATGGCGAAGATGAGATCGTACGTTTCGTGCAAGAAAGTGACCAGGGAAATATTTTCCAAAAAGACCTGCTCCGTAAGTTCCACGATGATTTCCATGCCGACAAGTGGGCCCCGGATGGCTTCGATCAGTTTTTGGATATAAGCTTCGTCCTTAAGGGTCTGGGGTGAGACATTGATGAAGTACTTGGAGCCGATACGGTGCAGTCGCTGGGCGTGATGGATGATCCTCTCCAGTACCAGATGGTCCAGTCTCGGTACCAGTCGCATCGCTACCAGATCGTCGATGAAAGATCCGGCGGCGATGAAATGGCCACCGTGCTCCAGCCGTACCAGTACTTCATAAGCGTGAATTTTGTCGATGCGTCGAAGATAGTTGATGGGTTGGAGAAAAATTTCGACCTTTCCTTGCTCGAGTCTCTCTTTTAACGCGTCGAGATAGTGATAATGGTTTTTGACCCAGGCGATCGCTTGCAACTGCTCTTTAGGATCGGAAATGAAAAGAGACTCGGTGTGGACGAGATGCTCTTTGAGATAAGAGTAGAGGGACGAGACCTCTTCCACATTGAGATCAATCGGCGTATTGAGGGTCAAAAAAGCTTTTTTGACCGAAAAATGGGGTAGATTTTTGTTGGATTCGATCTCTTTGGTTAGCTCTTGGTCGAAGGTCGTCTCGATATCTCGGATAACCGATTCGTCACACGCCCTGAACATCAGATAAAAATCTCCGCCGCTACCTTTGCTAAAAAGCATACAGTACTCGTAGCGTCGGTAAATGGTTTGAAGGATTTTTTCGACAAGGTTGATGACCATGTCGCCCGTTTTGACATTGTAGAGTTTGTTGATATCTTTCATACTATGGATATCGAAGATCCCGACGGCAATCTTCTGTGATTTGCTTAACTGATCCACCAGAAAACGTTTGAAGGTTTGGTCGTGATTGATCTGGGCGTTGAAATAGAGTGTCGCGATCAAATTGAGGAGGCGTTCGCTTTTTTCTTTGATCTGCTGGAGCAGAACATATGCCGCTTTGTACTGCTCTTGACTCCACAAAAAAGCGAAAGTCATGGCCATTTCGTGCAACTTTTCGTGGGTCTCGGTCATGATGTCGGAAATATGCAGTTCGTTGCATATCATCTGTGATTCGGGATACTCCAGTGCCTGTTTGAAAGGGCACGTCTGAGCGGAGCGAAGCGGAAAATCGTCCATCGTTTCATAGCGGATCGCTTCGAAGAGTTGCATTTGCCACTGGTAATGTATTTTGTAGAGGCTCTTCTCTTTGAGTTGGCCCATTTCAAGAGGTACGAAATGTTGGGCATCGTGCAACAAAAAACGGTATCCAACGGCATTTTTGAGGGCCTTGAAAAACTCTTTGATCTCTGTTTTGCGCTCTACTTCGCTGACGAGTAACCATTCATCTTTGATGATGTCGATATCTTCGATCAGGATCGTGAAAGGAACCTGGTATCGTAGGCATAGTAGGGTCAAAGAAGCAGCGCATTTCTCCACACTCTCCTTATGGGGTTCCATCTCTTGGACGATCGCCGTCAATGCCTCAAAAAAGGCGGCATCGGCTCCATCTTTTGAAAGAAAGGATAGATGTTTCCTCATCGAATCGTGATAACGCCGTATTTGCGCGAGGATACTGCGATATTCGTTAGCTTTCAAATCATTCCTTTTCATGTCGAGAGTTCCCGAAACACTTTGATTCTATTCCAGAAGATTTATGCTGTTTGTCGTTCACAAAGAGTGATGATAGATCGGTAATGATGGTAATATTATAAAGGATAAAGGGGGCATTTTGGGGGCATCGTCCATCCACTAAATGGTGAGACGGTACCCATGTCCGAAGCGATTTTCGATCGCCTTTTCGGGGAGTTTTTTTCTCAGCCGCTTGATGGTGGCTTTGATGGATTGGGGGGTTACATCTTTGTCGTAATCCATAAAAAAGTGGTTTTCTATCTCTTCGAGGCTGTGAAATCGCTTTCTATCGGCGGCTAGGATATTGAGGAGTATCGTTTCGTTTTTGGTCAGGGTTTTGAGGATCGTCTCCCAATCGATTGAATCCTCCGTGAGTTCAAGAGAATGGGGCGGAAGAAAGCGCCGGGGGTTGTGTTTGAGCCGGTCGAGTTGGGATCGGGCTGTCTTGATCGCCTCCAGAAGCATCGCTTTGCGGACCGGTTTGACCAGATAACGCGTGATGCCCAGTTCCGCCGCCCGTATCAGTTTATCGTCGTCTCTATGGGCGGTCAAAAGAATGATACGGGTGAAAAGATCCTTTTCACGAATCTTTTCAAGCAGTGAAAGGCCATCGAGTTGGGGGATGACGATATCGACGATCAGAATATCGGGAGAGTGTTCGAGATACCGACGCCATGCATCGAGACCATCTTGTGCCGTACAGATATCGTAACCGTTGCGTTGCAACATTTTGGCATAGGCTTCGAGAATCTCTTTTTCGTCTTCGACGTAAAGTAGATGGCATGGCTCATGCATGAGGACTCCTTAGGTGTAGTGTGAAAATGGGTGGATCCCTTCGCTCGAGTGTCAGTGATCCTTTGAGTTTCTTTTCGACGATACTGCGGGCGATGAAAAGGCCAAGCCCCCGATTTGAGGAAGAGCTTTTGGTGGAGATGTAGGGCTCGAAGATTATCTTTTGGATCGAGGGATCGATGCCTCCGCCGTTGTCTTCGACACTCAAGACGACGTGACCTTCGAGCGCTCGTGCTCGAATCGTGATGGTCGGAGAGGGAATACGTCTACTTTCGAAAACATCGAGGGCATTGGAGAGAAGAATCATGAAAATATGTGTCAGATCCTGTTTGGACGCCAGAACTTTCAAAGATTGGTCGAAAAGGCACTGGATATCTACCGGCGTTTTGGAAAATTTTACATCCATCAGTCGCTGCGCTTGCTCGAGGGCCTCCAAGACACCGACCGGTTGCAACGGTCCATTGGGTTTGAGATAGGAGGTGAAATGGTCGATCGTCTCTCCCATAAAAACCGTGACGTCTTCGATCTGTTCGAAAAACTTTCGAAAAAGTTTTTTGTCCACCGCACCCTCGGCCCACGCGTTTTCAAAATCCAGCAGCAAGGCGTTCAACTTGGCCAGGGGCTGTTTCCACTGATGGGTGATGTCGTTGAGAAGCTCTCCTATTTGGGCCAGTTTGTCTCGCTCCATCAACATTGTAAGTTTTTTTCTGTTATTATCTTCCAGACTCTTGAGTGTGGAGACGTCGACGGCGATGCCCTGAACCCACTCGGCTGAACCTTTTGAAAAACTCACTATGGCCTTGGTATGTATAAAAGCCTTCTTGCCATCGAGACGACGGATTTCGAGGATTTCGTCGAATGTGTAATTGGGGTTTTTCAGAGCCTTAATGAATTTTAAAAACAATGCATTGAAATTTTCGCGATCGAAATGGGATCGTAGATCTGCAAGTTTGATAGACGGTCGTATCGTATCGTAACCAAGAAGGGTGTACATTCCCTCGGACCAATGCAAGGCTCCACTTCTTGGATCGTAATCCCAATAGCCCATAAAAGCTTGTTCTTGAGCTTGGCGTAGGCGTTCGAGTGAACGTTGAA